>JBFFCW010000021.1:0-19988 GCA_041559695.1 Desulfobacterales bacterium | reverse complement strand
GTTTATCGCCGGGCAAATTGGAAAGTCATTTCCGATTCATGTATCGAGACCATGAAAATAAGCGGCCTGGCATTGTGGATACTGGTCGCGGCCACGCTCTTCGGGGTCGTTTACACCAGTGCGGGCGCCCAGGACATGGTCATGGGCATCGTCCAGGCCGTGCCGGTTAATCGCTGGCTCATCCTGATCGCCATGCAGGTCATTTTGCTAATCTTCGGCATGTTTATGGATGACTACGCCGTTTTAACGATCTGCGCACCCATCTTTATCCCGATCGCTGTATTTCTCGGTTTCGATCCGGTCTGGTTTTCGATCGTGTTCATCCTCAACATGCAAGTCGCCTATTTAACCCCGCCCTTTGGCTGGGCGTTAATTCTAATGAAAGGCGTGGCGCCGCCGGAAATCCATACGAAGAATATCTGGCAGGCGGTACCGCCATTTGTCGTCATCCAACTGATCGTCCTGATTTTAACAATGTTAATCCCGCAGTTGGCCCTGTGGCTGCCGGCGAAAATGCTTTAGTCTTCCAGTGTTGTGTCCCACAAATATGTTGTAAAACGATTGTCACTCCCGCGCAGAGCCTGCCCCCGTGTAGATGGGGGCGGGAGTCCAGTTCAAAGACGCCTGGATTCCCGCCTGCGCGGGAATGACGCTTTGGCGCCCTGCCCTTGGCACTTCTTAATAATATTTTAGCCATTTGTAATCAGCGCCTTGATTTCAGATCCGAACAGCCCGACAATGAGGTGGCATAATAATGAAAGCAAGATTTGTTGAACAGGGCGCCAGCCGTTATGTGGTTGGGGATGTGACCCGGTTTGATCAGAAAAACGAGATGTTCTGCCGGCCGCTCTGGGATGAAGCCAAATTGGACCTGGGAAAAAAATTCTACATGACCGAAGTCCCGCCCAAAGATAAACCGGGTTACGAGTTAACAGGCCAGGCCATGGTAAATGCAGCCTGGCACCTGGAAAATACCTTTGCCCAGGGTGTCGCCGGTGGGCGCATGGGAATGTACGCCTGGCAGTGGGATCAAATTTTCGAATATCCCCGCGTCCCGCCGGGGTTGAAAATTAATACGCATAACCCTGCCGACGTAACGGACGGCATAAAAAAGGTTGCCACTTTCTTTGGCGCCTGTCTGGTCGGCGTCTGCAAACTGGACCGGCGCTGGGTGTATTCTGCTGCCTATCCGCTCAGGGACCAGAAATCCGTACCAAATGATGTGCCCGCTGCGTATCAATATGCCGTCGTCGTGGCGATTGAGATGGATTACAAGGCCATCGGCTGCTCCCCGACAAGCCCCTCTTCTGCGGCAACCGGCCTGGGGTATTCGAAAATGGCGTTTAGCGCCGGCTTGCTGGCGCATTATATCAGGGGATTGGGGTACCAGGCGATCGCCTGCGGCAATGACACCGCCTGCAGCATCCCGCTGGCCATCGATGCCGGTCTGGGAGAGCTGGCGCGCAACGGTTTGCTGATTACCCCGGCCTTTGGACCCCGCGTCCGCTTGGCCAAAGTGCTCACCGATCTGCCGCTGGTCCCGGACCGGCCCATTGAATTCGGTGTCTGGAATTTTTGCATGATTTGCGAGAAATGCGCCGTAAAATGCCCCAGCCAATCCATCCGGTACGGAGAACCCACCGACCAACCGAACAATATATCCAACCGGGAGGGGGTGTTGCGCTGGCCGATCAATGCGGAAACCTGCCTGGCCTTCTGGGCGGCAAACGGTACCGATTGCGCCAATTGTATCCGGACCTGCCCATTCAACAAACCTCCCGGGTGGCTGCACGATACGGTCAGGTGGGGGGTGCGAACCCTGCCCCGGCTAAACCCCTTCTTTCTGTGGATGGATGATGTTTTCGGCTATGGCAAACAAAGACACCCGGATCGTTTCTGGCTAAAGTAACAAGAACAAGGATTTTGAATCATTAAGGAGATTTAATGGAAAAAGCTGCGAATTCCGAAGTAAGGCGTGCGCTGTGTTTCGGCTGCTGGCTTCAAGCCGGGGTGCTGGCGACCGTTGAAAACGGCAAAGTTGTTAAATTAAAAGGAGAGCCCGGCCATCCGGTAAACCAGGGTTGGATTTGCGAGCGCTCCAAAGCCTTCATTGAACACCTTTACCACGAAGATCGTCTGAACACCCCCCTGAAACGCATGGGCAAACGCGGCGAAGATAAATGGGAAAAAATCTCATGGGAAGATGCCCTGGATGAAGTTTCAGCCAAACTTGAGCAAATTCGAAATGAAAGCGGCGCCGAAGCCCTCGCCAGCGTCGGCGGTACCGGCAGGGGTTTTTCGGAAATGTTCAAAGTCAGATTCATGAATCTTTTTGGAAGCCCCAATCACGCCAATGCCGGGCAGTGGTGTTCGGTGGTCAGCCGCCAGATTCATGCCGCCGTCTACGGCGCCGGCGCCAGCCGGGCGGTGAAGGAGCCCTGTAAATGCGCCGTCATCTGGGGAGGCAACCCCGCCGAGGCGTTTGCCTGCATTTTTCCGCAGCACGTGAAGGCCAAACGTAAAGGCACCCAGTATATCGTCATTGATCCCAAGTATTCGGAGACCGCCGCCCGGCTGGCCGATCACTGGTTAAAGCTGCGGCCCGGCACCGATGCCGCCCTGGCTCTGGGCTGGTTGAACGTGATTATCGAAGAAAACCTGTATGACAGGAATTTCGTTGAAAATTGGTGCCATGGCTTTGATCAGCTCAAAAAACGCGTTAAACAATATCCGCCTGAGAAAGTCGCTGAAATAACCTGGATTGCGCCGGAACAGATTGTGCAAACCGCCCGGCTTTATGCCACCAGCAAACCGGCTTCCATTATCTGGGGCGTAAAAACGGATATGCAGGGCGTCAATGTCACCAGCATCACCCAGGCCAAATGCATCTTGCGGGCCATCAGCGGCAACCTGGATGTGATCGGCGGCGATATGCTGTCCGGTCCCTGTGAAAAAGCCAACTACGGCGCTTTGATGGAGCAGATGGATTTACTGCCGGCTGAACAGCGCAAAAAGCAACTGGGCGCCGAGGATCACAAGCTGTGGTGTTTTCCCGGGTATGAAATGATTCAAGAAGCCGCCAAACCTTACTGGTATGACAAAGGGCTGTCGGCCGGTTTTTTGCCCGGCTGTCACGAGCCGTCGATTTGGACGGCGATTCTCGATCAAAAGCCATATCCGGTCAGAGGATTGATCTGCGGGGCCTGCAACCCGTTAATCGCCTATCCCAATACCAAACGAATTTATGAGGCGCTGAAAAGTGACAATCTTGAGATTTTTGTCGTTGCCGAACAGTGGATGACCCCTTCGGCGATGCTGGCCGATTATGTATTCCCGATCACCAACTGGCTGGAACATCCCCAGATGTATACTCAGACCTTCCAGGGCAGCGGCAGCGCTGCGGCGATGGGGCAACGCGTGGTCCCGCCCCTGGGCGAACGCCGCAGTGACTTCGAATTCTACCGCGGATTGGGTGTGCGCTTGGGCCAGAAAAACTACTGGCGCCCGAACCTGGAAAAGGAATGGGATTACTGCCTGGCGCCCTTGCTCGACGAACTGAATTTGAAGTCATCAGAAGAATTTGCCGTAAAACAACGCTTCTGGTCACCACCGGCGGTTGAAAAACGTTACGAACAGATCAATCCTGATACCGGCAAGCCCAAAGGATTTGCGACACCCAGCGGTAAGGTCGAGCTGTATTCCACCATTCTTGAAAAACTGGGATACGACCCCTTGCCGGATTACACGGAGCCGCCGGAAACACCCGTCAGCCAGCCGGAATTGGCCCGGAAGTATCCTTTTATCCTGATCACCGGCGCCCGATTCCGCCCGATGCACCACTCAGAACACCGGCAGATAAGATCTTTGCGCAAGCTGTATCCCTGCCCTACCGATGAAATTAATCCGGATACCGCCCGGCAATTGGGCATCGGTGAAGGCGACTGGATGATCATAGAAACCCCAAGAGGAAAAATCAAACAAAAGGCCAAACTGACATCCAGAATTCTTCCCAGAATGATTGAATGCCAGCACGGGTGGTGGTTTCCGGAGGAGATTGGTGAGGATCCGGTGCTATTCGGCACTTTCGAATCCAATGTGAACGTCCTGACACCGGATTCAGAGGACTTTTGTGATCCGGCCACCGGTGCGGTCACCTTTGGCCCGCTTCTGTGCAGGGTTTATCCCATTAAGAAGTATACCGGAAATTAAAATACCAAAACCAAACACCTCTGAATTTCTTTTGAAGAATTAACTTCATACTGAAATATCGGGACTAAGATGGTGAAAACGACAAAGAGAACGTCGGTCATATTTATTTCACTGACCTGCGCTTTTGCAGTGTTGCTGGCATGTACGCGCACGGCAACGCGGGATGACAGGCGTGCGGTGTCCTATCAGCAACAAGATCAAACGGATTCCAAGACATATGCGTATGAATGCGGCGATGGATATCGTTTCATTGCCAGGCACCAGAATGGGAAAGTCTGGTTGTTTCTGCCGGAGAAAACCATCAGTCTGCCCCATGTACCATCAGGTTCCGGCGCGAAATATCGTGAAGGTCAAATTGTTTATTGGAGCAAGCGGGATGAAGCGTTACTTGAATTTAAATATGTTAAACACTCGAAATGTAAAAATAATAAAGCTGCAGCCATATGGGAAGATGCCAAGCTTAGGGGCGTTGATTTCAGGGCTGTGGGCAACGGACCGGGCTGGAACCTGGAAATAATCGATAGCCATAAGATTGTGTTCGTCAGCAATTACGGGCAAACGCGGTATGCGTTTATCACCACCGAGCCGTCAATCGACACGCAAGCACGCACCACCGTCTATACGGCTCAAAATGATAAGCATAAACTGTCAGTCAAGGTCGTCGGCCGCGGCTGCCGCGACACCATGAGCGGCGAAGCCTTTGAGACCAATGTCACTGTCATTTTGGACACCAGAAAATATCAAGGATGCGGTAAAGCGTTGCATTAGCCGATCAAATCGTTTAATTGAAAGCATATACAGCAAAAATTTTTAATTTTTGATTAAAAGACGTTAGCATAATTACTTGAAGTTTTTCCTATCCAGATTGAAGCGCTTTTCTGTTTCCGTCAACTTCAGTGCAATATCGACCCGGTTTCTGCAGTATCTTCTATTCGTTCTGATTGCGAACTGTGAAGGCTCTTTGCTGAACAATCACATTCATATATCAAAACTCCATAACGAGTCGTTTTAAAAATTATAATTTGCCTATGGCAAAAGGAGGCGACATGCTTAAAAAAAGTAAAAAACCAGAAGATGAAAAAGGCGCTGCCTATGACAAGATTACAGAACAGAAACCGCCAGCACTGGTCCCGCGCCCGGAAACAAATGCAGAACAGACCGTCATTGGCGAAAATATCTCCATTGAAGGCAGCATTCGTGGAACTGAACATCTTGTTATCGAGGGTTCCATGAACGGTAACATAGAAATGGAAAAGCATAATTTTACGGTGGGTTCAAAAGGACGGGTTGAAGGCGAGATCAAAGCACAGAATGTAAAGATCAGCGGCCAAATGATTGGAAATATAAAGGCCCAAGGCAAGGTTGAGATCACCAAAGAGGCCGATTTTATGGGTGATATTCGGACAAAAAGCATCTCGGTGGAAGATGGTGCCTATTTTAAGGGATCAATCGAACTTGATAAAGAGCCTCATAGAAAAACAGCACTGGCCGGAAAATCGACCACTGCTACAAACACCCAGCCAGAAAATAAGCCGGAAACCCAAACGGTCAAACAACCGGACAAGGAGAATTGATTTTTGGCAACCCCTTCTGTCCATGTGCCTGATTATTCACATGCTGGATCCGCCCTCACTGACTATACCAGCATGATGCTTCAAATTTATGTTGAAACCCTTGCCCGATCCTCAACGGCTCAGATTCTTGATTTGGGGCCCGTTTGTGAAGAAAATATCAGGTATTTTGCACAACGTGTAAAGCGGTTTCACGTTTGTGATATGTTTATTCGACTGAACCGGTACCAGCGAAAACATTTACCGGCTAAAGAGTTGTGGGAGCACTTAGATTATGTGCCACATCATTTCGATGGAATTCATCTGTGGGATTTTATCGATCATTTAAATGATGATGATATCGCCAAATTGGTAAAACTTTGCCATACGGCTCTGGCACCCTGGGGAATGATGATGGTAACCAGTTTTGAAGAACAAGCGGCACCATCTAAAACCCTGTCATTCGTCATTCAGGATAACGATCGACTAACTTTTCGTCTTCAGAATCACCTCCATCTACCGTATTATTACCGCAGCAACAGAATTATTACAAATATGCTGTCAGAATTTCACACCGTTAAGTCTTTTATTTATCGGAATGGTGTCAGGGAGTTCCTGTGCAGATGTGATTAGAAGAGGTTTCAAAACCCAGCGGAGGTTTTGATACCACTGATAGATAATTAACGAAGCCTTTATGCCCCGTGACTGCGCGAATAGGCTGACGGCTCGGGGGACTTCCAGCCCAGCAGCGCCTTCGGGTCAGGGCGATAAATCTCGACCCTCAGCGGGTAACAGGCCGCCGCATCACTGGAATGTTCCGTGCTGCAATCGCCGCCGGGGCAGGACGACAGCGCACCCAACAGGTCGATCTCGGCAAAGAATTCGATGTAATCGCCGGGGCGCGCCGGGCTTGCTTTCATGAAATACTGATGCTTGTCATGGGTGAAACCCGTGCACATGAAGACGTTGAGCACATCATGCACATGTTCTTCGGCCTCGTGCAACGGTAGCCCGGTTTCAGAAGCCAGGGCGCGGGTCAGGTTCGAATGGCAGCAATGGTGATAATCCTGCCCGCTCAGCAAACGGTTGGTATAGGGGTCGCAGCGCGTGCCGATCACGTCATGCACCCCGCCGCCATAGGCATCGAAACCATACCAGTCGAGGGTGTCACAGGTGATCGTCGCCATCGGCCGCAAATGGGGAAAACTGCCCCACATCCGGTCACCGGTGCTCAGGTGGGTACCCTGCAGTGCGCGGGTCTTACCGCTGTAAAACCTCTCAGACAGGTCATCCTGCGACCAGAGATTCAGGTCGCCCACCTGCGGGCCGTCAACGCTGACGATCCGGAAAAAATTCCCTGCGGGAACACGAAAAGTTCTGGCATCACGCGGCGGCACGATCACTTCATCCGTCAATTCCATCGTTTTGCGAGCGGCGGCATAGGTGGCCATGTCCGGCTCGGGCAGGGTATCGACCGTGTAGACGGTCACAGGTTTAATCGCCCTGCGAGCATCGGCGTCGGCGGGAGCCTGGCTCTGGGGAGTGTGTTTCATCAGTCACCTCTCTTTCTCATCGAAGTGGAATTGGAGATATTAGATCTATCTGACTTTGAAACCGTGTTCTTTTTGCCAATCCGGCCCGAATTTGCGTTCACAATAATCCGCCAGCCGGTCAAACCAGCGCCACCAGAAACTCTTGCCCGCTTCCCGGGCTTCGTATATGTCGGTTAAAAATGTGGTGATGTTGTGCATTTCTTCTTTGGGAACAAAGGAGGCGGCCCCATCTTCGTAGGACTTCTTGATATTTTCCGGCGTCACGGCATAGGCCGTCAGCATGACACCGATGACGCGTTTCGCGTTACAAATTTTCAATAATTCGTATCCTTCGACGCCCATAATATCCAAAATGGCCATATCAAAATATTGCTCTTCCAGTAACGTCCTGGCCTGATCGTATGTCGCGGCCGTTGTGTTGATACACATCGGCAGTAAATCTTCGAGGGTATCCAAAACATCGGGCTCATCATCGACAAGCAGTATGCGTTTTCCTTCCAGCAATTTATCTTTAGCCATTTCGCATCTCCTCTCTGCGCAAACAATCAGCTAATCTTGGACTCAACTTAAAAATAATTCATTTTTAATATCAATCAAGGTTCGGCCAATGCTTACATACTTCCAGGTGTCAGTAAACGGATGACGGAGATTGGGAGTCTCTGGCTAATCTCCCAGCTCAGCCGCCCGTTTTTCCATGGCCAGACAGATTTCCAGGTCGCACTGCAGGCAGCGGTGGGTTTCGGCTTTTATCTGTTCATCCGTGTAGCAGAGCTCAACCTCTGAAAATCCCGCTTGCCTCTCAGAAAGGGGCAGGGATGGCACTTCAACCCGTTTCAACTCCGCAAATCCGGCTTCACGCTTTCCATCATAACCGGGTTGACCGTTTCCGCATTTCGCATCCAGCATTCCCAGCTCAATTGTACCATCCCCGCCTAAGTAAATATCCATTGAAATGGCCGCCCGGCGTCCGGCGGCAATGGCCTCAATCACCGTGGCCGGGCCATTGGCCGCGTCACCACCGGCAAAGACCCCTTTCATCTCGGTTTCCTGGGTGGACGGGTCGATGGCAATCAACCCACTGTTGACCGGCAACGAACGTTGATCATCCAGAAAACAAAAATCCTGACAAAAGGCCGTTTCACTGGCCTGACCGATGGCCAGGATGACCTGATCGGCCGCGATGCTTTTTTTGGTGTCATCAAAGTACGGGCAGAAATTGCCTTCATCATCAAAAACCGAGGTGCAGCGCACCAGCTCGATGCCGGCAACCGCGCCGTCATTTTCACTTATTTTTTCAGGCCCCCAGGAATACAGCATCTCCACTCCTTCTTGCCGGGCCTGTTCGATTTCCCAGGGATTTGCCGGCATCTCCTCCCGGCTTTCCAGACAGGCAAGCGTAACCGCTTTAGTCCCGAGGCGCTGTGCGGTCAGGGCCACATCCACTGCGACGTTGCCGCCGCCGATGACCACCACCCGGTCCTTGACAGTTACCGCTTTGCCTTCGCTCACCGACGCCAAAAATTCAACTCCCCATTGAACATCCGCCAGGTCAGAACCTTCCAATTCGATTCGCTTGCTCAATTGGGCTCCCACTGCGACAAAAACAGCCTCGAAACCTTCCTGCCGCAGCTGTTCGATTTCATAATCCACGCCCAGCTTCTGCCCGGTTCTGAGTTCGATTCCCGGGCTCATGACAGCGCTGATCTCTTTATCCAGCGTATCTGCCGGCAGCCGGTAAGCGGGAATCCCATAGCGCATCATGCCGCCGGGCTTTTCCCGGGCTTCAAAGACCGTAACCTGATGACCCTTTTTTCTGAGATAAAAGGCCGCGCTGAGGCCGGCCGGGCCGGCCCCGATGACGGCCACCCGGTGCCCGGTGTCAGGCGCAGTAGCTGACATCCATTCTGCAAAATCACCGGCCTTATCGGCCGCATAACGCTTGGCCGCACAAATGGAAATCGAATCCCCGACCTCACCTCTTTTGCAGGCGGTTTCACAGGGATGGGTGCACACCCGCCCCAAAATACCGGGGAACGGCGCTTTTTCGATGATTAATTTGCAGGCTTCATCCGGCTTTTCTTCGGCGATAAACCGCAAATACCCCGGCACATCGATTCCGGCCGGACAGGCTTCCGTACACTGCGGCTTCGCGGGTATCTGTTTTTCAGGCCCGATAGCCCGGAGGGTGCGGGTGATATCCAGAATCTTGATTCCGTTGGGACAGGCATCTTCACATCTGCCGCAGGCCGCGCAAAACCACGGCATGGCCGAACCGGCAATGTCATCAATCAGGTCCAGTTCGACATGTCGCACCAGGCGCCGAATATTAAACCCGTTGATCCCGGTAATCGGGCAGGCCGAACTGCAGCGTCCGCACTGTTCACAATATCGGAACATCTCGATGTCGTTAAATCTTTCTGCAAATTTCTTGTTGTCACTCATGATTTGTAGACAGCCTCTATAAACAGACGGATGATAAAGTTCGAATATCGAAATCCGAAATAAATCCGAATATCAAATGACCGAAATTCAAAACTCCTTTAAAACATTTGGATTTAGAATTTTATATTTGTTTCGAATTTCGTGCTTCGTCCTTCGGATTTTTAACAGATTATGAGTTACCTGCTTAATTTACTCTAATTTTAGATCCTTGATCATGGTCCGCATGGTGTTGGCGAACTTGGGCCCATCAGCAGCCGAACACCAGACATTCCAGAGCTTTTCAGGATCATAGCCGGCCTTGACCAGCTTTTTCTGGGCCCTTTTCAACCGTTTTTCAGCGGCATAATTGCCCTCGATATAATGGCAGGTCGGAAACTCGCACCCGGCCACCAGCACGCCAGCAGCGCCCAGTTCAAAAGGCCGCTGCATCATTTTCATCGAGACCCGTGCCGAGCACATCACCCGGATAAGCCGGGCATTGGAGGGATACTGCAGCCGGCTGACACCGGCCATATCCACCCCGCCCAGGGCACACCAGTGGCAGACAAAAGCGATGATTTTCTTTTCAGCACCTTCTTCAAGCGCGGCTTCGACCTGCGCGAAAACCTGCTCGTCGGAATAATGAACGATGCTGATGCACTCGTTGGGGCAATCGGCCGCGCACAGACCACAGCCTTTACAGAGCGCCTTGATGACGTCCGGGTTTTGCTCCGCATCCACTTTTATGGCACTGTAAGGGCAGCGCTTGGAGCACAGACCGCATTGTGAGCAATCCGTCAAATCGATATCGGCAACGATGCCTTCAGTTTCAATGTAGCCCTTTTGCATCGGAATCGAGGCTTTCATGGCAGCGCCGATACCGGCTTCGCTGCTTTCCTTGAAGTTCATCGGCGCCTTGGCGCAGCCGGCCAGGGAAACGCCGTCGGTTGCAAATTCCAGCGGGCCAAGTTTGACGTGAGATTCCTGAAACAATCCGTCCGGGTTGGTCGATACCTTCAGCAACCCCTTCACCTGCTCAACGGCGTCATTTCCCTTAAAAGCGGTGGTCAACACAATTAAGTCTGATGAAAGCTCAAATTTCTTGCCCACCAGCAAATCGTAGACGTTGATTTTGAGGTCACCGTCTGCTTTTCGAACCTCCGGGTAGCGATCATCCGGAAATCTTAAAAATTTAACGCCCAATCGTTTGGCCAGCTGCTGGGCCGTGCCCTCTTCCTTAATCAGGCTCATGTCCCGATATAAAATGTGAACACTCGCATCTTTGTTTAAATGTTTAATGGCAATGGCGTTTTTCACAGATGTATGGCATCCGATATTGCAGCAGCCTCTGCTTTCATTTTTCGAATTCACACAGCTGACCATCACCACATTCTTGACATTCCCCAGTTGTTTGTTTCGCAGGCGCTTATCCAGCTGAAGTTGCGTGATCACGCGGGGGTCGCTGCCGTATTCAAACTGGCCTTCCGGTTCGATTTCCTGCATGCCGGTGGAGACGATAATGGTGGAGATATCCAGATTCTGCCTGGATTCATCGCCGTTGGATTTCAGCGTAACTTTATAATTGCCGATATAGCCGTCGACCGTTTCGATCTGCGTATCGGTAAAAACCTGAATGCGGGGGTGAGATCGAACCTGTTCCACTTTTGCCTGCACCACCTTGGCCGCCGGCCGCTTATGATTGTCGTGCGAAATAAAACAGACCTGATTCAATAAGCCGCCCAGCTCGGGTTCTTTTTCGACGATAAAGGCATTAAATCCTTGATCGGCGACGCTCAAGGCTGCGTTCATACCGGCCATCCCGCCCCCGATAATCAGACAATCGGTCTTAACCGGCAGCCGGATTTCCTGTCCTTCTTCAAGCAGCGCCGCTTTGGCGACCCCCATTTTAACCAGGTCTTTGGCTTTTTGAGTGGCGATTTCCGGCTCTTTCATATGAACCCAGGAGACTTGTTCGCGGATGCTGACAAACTCCAGAAGATAGGGGTTGACGCCGGCTTCTTTGGTCGTTCTTTTAAAGAGGGGTTCGTGGGTCCGGGGCGTACAGCTTGCGACCACCACCCGGTTGATCTTGTTTTCGCGGATGAGATCCTGCATCTTTGATAAATAGTCGACCGAGCAGGACCAGCGCCCCTCGTCGGCCAGAACGACATGCTCCAGTCCCCGGGAATATTCCACCACTGACGGCACATCCACCACACCGGCGATATTGGTACCGCAATCGCAGACAAACACGCCGATTCTTATTTCTTCTTCTTGCATTTTTCCCCTAATTTTCGTTTCTTATCGCGGCTGAAAGCCGCTCCCACAGTCATATGTCCGGCAGATTCAAAGAAAGTGGAAGCGGCTTTCAGCCGCGAAAAGGATTACTTTATTAAAGATATTATTGCTTTGAAACCGCTTTCATGGCAGCTGCCGTCGCCTGGGCCACCGACTCGGCGATATCGATGGGCCCGGTGGCGCCGCCGCACAGATAAATTCCGTCAACTGCGGTTTCCAGGGGCGCCAGCAGCGAATCTTTTTCCCTGAAATAACCCAGTTCGTCCAGCTTGAGCTTTAATGCCTTGGCCAGTTTCTTGTTGCGATCATTGGCCATGATGCCGGTAGCCAGCACCAATAATTCCACCTCGTGCTTTCGCAGTTCTCCCGCATCCAGATCTTCATATCGCAGGGTTAAATTTTTGGTCTCCGGATCTTCAAAGACTTCATAGGGTCTGCCCCTGACATATCTGACATTGTTTTCATTCGCTTTTTGATAAAACTCCCAGAAACCTTTGCCGTATGCTTTTAGATCATTATAAAAGATCGTTGCTTCCACGGATGCATCGTGCTCTTTAGTGATAATGGTCTGTTTGGCAGAAACCATACAGCAGATCTTTGAACAATACGGTGTACCCTTACCTTCCGCCAAACCCCGCCCGGCGCATTGAATCCAGGCAATTTTTTTGGCGTGCTTCTTGTCCGACGGCCGAATAATTTCTCCCGACGTCGGACCGCCGGCATTCATCAATCTTTCAAATTCTGTATTGGTAATCACATTTTCAAATTTGTCGTAGCCCAGCAGATCGCCGGCCGGCGGTGCGTTTTTGATGCCGGTGGCCACAACAATGCTTTTAACATCCAGGTCCCGTTTTTTATTGGACTGCCAGAGGGTTATGGCCTTCTTGCCTTCCTTCTCACAGGCCTTTACACACAGGGCAATCGGGCACTCCCGGCACTGACTGCAATCCACAGCACAGTCGCCGATGCAGGCGCCCCCTTTGCGCATATCGCCATAACGGCAACTGGGGTCCACTGTGACCACATTCGGTACCGCCTGGGGGAAAGCCATGGACACCAGTTTTCGCTTTCCGCCGACCTTGCCATCCAGCGGGTCCGGCACGCTCACCGGGCAGACCTCCACACAGGCCCCGCAGCCGGTGCATTTTTCCTCATCCACATATTTGGCCTTTTGCATCAGTTTGACCTTGAAAGTACCGTTGACCTTTTTGACCTTGCGGACTTCAGTGTTCGTTAAAATTTCAATATTTTCATGATTATCCACTTCATACATCTGGGGGGCTTCAATGCAGATTGAACAATCATTGGTGGGAAAGGTCTTGTCCAGCCTGGCCATCATCCCGCCAATGCTGGGGGTATCATCAACCAGATAGACTTTGGTCCCATATTTTGCAGCGTTCATGGCGCAATTTATGCCGGCAATGCCGCCGCCGATGACGAGGATTGAATTGCTCATTTCAGAACCTCAAGTGGTTGTATTTGTTTCAACGTTCTATTGCAGCGTATCGCTCAAACTTTAAATGGAATTTCCCTAACTTGTGGTTGGAATAATGGAAAAATGGAATATCGGGTAACACATCTGAAAAGCAAAACGGATTTGTTTCTATATTCAAACCCCATTATTCCACTATTCCAGCATTCCAAATTGAAGGCGTACCTGGCTCCAATAGCAGTATCGTGTTTGCGAGGTCAACCGGTCATTATATTTCAGTGATTATGATGGCCTTGGATTTACACACGGCTGTGCATGTCAGGCATCCCAGACAGTTCTGGGGTCTGACGGGAATTGCCTTGTGCGGCATTTCAAACACATCTACCGGACACATTTTCAAACACTCTTCACAGGAATCACATCTGTCCGGGTCCACGTAAACCAGATAGACTTCGTAATTTCTCAGTGTCTTCGGCATAATCCGCGTCCTATTTGAAGCGGCTCCATGGTTGGGGATTGGATTTCTTTATTCAAAGCTAGTCATTCCCGCGCAACAGACTGTGTCGTAATTCAAAAAAGCGCTTAAATTCTGCCTGTCATGCCGGACTTGATCCGGCATCCTGCACTGTAACAAATTAAAAAAGCACTGGATTCCGGGTCAAGCCCGGAATGACAGAAAGGCTCATTTTCCTCGCTTGAACATTACGACACGGTCTGTTATGCGGGCATGACTGTAGCTCCCCCGACTGCCCAATTATTTATATTTCTTGATGGCCCGCTCAAAACCCGGCATTGAATTTTTAATCACCTCATCATCCACACAAAATGCGATACGGAAATAACCGGGACCGTCAAAGCCGCTGCCGGGTACCACCAGCACGCGTTCATCTTTTAACGCGTCGGCGAATTCAACGTCATCTGCAATCGGTGAGCGCGGAAACAAGTAAAACGTCCCCGACGGCTTGATAAACTCGTATCCAAAACCGGCCAGGCCTTCACACAATATCTCCCTTTTACGGGCATATTCGGATATCTCCACACTCATCCCCTGCATACAGGCGACAACGCGCTGCATCAAGGCCGGCGCATTGACATATCCCAGAATCCGATTGGCCACCGCCATGCCGGCAACCAAATCGTTTTTATACGTCGCCGCCGGGTTGACAGCGATAAAGCCGATGCGTTCTCCAGGAATTGAAATGTCTTTGGAATAGGAAGTGCCGATAATGCTGTTTTTATAGCTGGTAAAGATGCTCGGAACCTGTACACCATCGTAAACGATTTTGCGATAGGGCTCATCGGAGATTAAATAAATGGTGCGATTGTATTCTTTGCCCTTTTTCTCCAACAGTTCGCCGAGTGCCACCAGATCATCTTCCGGATAAACTTGCCCGGTCGGATTATTGGGCGAATTGATCAATACCGCTTTGGTTTTTTTGTTTATGGCCTCAGACAGGGCTTCGAGGTCAAGCTGGAAGTCAGGTTTCGTGGCAACGGTTTTTAATGTGCCACCATGGTTATCGGCATAGAATTTATATTCGACAAAACAGGGCGCAGGCGTGAGAACTTCATCTGCGGGGTCAAGAATCGTTTTTAGGGCGACGTTCAGCGCACCCGATGCACCGCAGGTCATCATCACTTCTTGATCGGTAACGGGCGCCTGTTGTTCTTCAGCCAGATAATCCGCTACAGAACCGCACACCATTGGATAGCCGGTATTGGGCATATAACAGTGATCGCCCAGCCCGCAGGAATCCACCGTGTCCCTGAGCAACTCGTTGAATTTTTCGGGCGGCGGCAGATTGGGATTGCCCAGGCTGAAATCAAAAACGTTTTCGGCGCCGTATTCGGCCTTCAGTTGCGCCCCCTCTTCGAACATTTTGCGGATAAAAGACGCCCTGGAAATGATATTCTCTATTTTATTCGATATGGTCATCCTGATAACTCCACTCAAATATCGCGGCAAGATGCCGCTCCCACTGTTGACAATGAGAAGTGGGATCCCGCTGAACGGGAGAATAACAGGTTTAATTTGCTAATCATTAGCGGTCTTCAAACTCTTTCCACTTGTAATCGATGAGTTCAAGCAATACGCCATTCATCTTTTTGGGATGGACGAATGCAAATTCACAGTCCCTGAAAGGCCGGGCGCCGCCGATAAACGGATAATCTTGGGTCTTTAATTCTGCCATGGCCTCACGGGTGTTATCCACATTGAGGCTGATGAGCATGACACCTTCGCCTCTTTTTTCTATAAATTTAGCGACATCACCGTCCGGGGTCGTGGATTCCATCAACTCAAACCCCACCTCGCCAACCCAGTATCTGGCGACCTTGATTCTTTCCGGCTCATCAATGTATTCATCGTCCGGCCCGGATTTACCCAAAACCGGCTCCCATACTTTTCGGGCCTCATCAAGGTTCTTAACCGCAATGCAGATATGGTCAATTTTGTTTGTTTTCATGCTATCCTCCTCCATCCCGGCTTAATTGGGAATCTTAATCTTACCGCTTTGGCCAACAGGCGCGAATTAAAATGTAACCTTTTCGAGTGGTATGGTGATCGCTTGATCCGGGCAGATGCACCCGCATTCATTGCAGTCTTCGCATAAAAACTCGGTAACCACCGGCCGGCCGTCCTGAACCCGGATGGCCTCATCCGGACATACCTCAACACACAGCGTCGAAGTGTAACCGCCACACATCGTACATTTATCCATATCAATTTGAGCAGCCATAAGATATCTCCTTCACTCAAAAATGGAATAATGGAAAAATGGAATAGTGGAATGATAGGGTCGGCGGATCTGGATCAATTACATAAAAATTAGATCTAAATCCTTTTCTTGCCCCATAATTCCATTATTTTAGACTCCAGTATTCCATAAAGAAATTGTAATTAAATAGTTAAAATTAAATATAATATTTTTTTGAACACGAGGATCCGGCAACGGGATCACTCTGTTTTGTAAAGCTTCATGACCGTTTCACCCTCTCCTCGCGAGATGGCTTTTTGCAGTTCTATTTTTAAGGGCACATTCATGAAAAGACCGACATCCTCCAGGATGGCCTGGTACATGCGTTCCCGGCACAAAGCGACCTCTTCCATGGGCGCGCCATATTCCTTGGCCCAGGTGGGCCATGGATCGCGCGTACACTTGATAAAAATTTCGCCGGGTTTTTCGCCGTTTTCCACCATTGCCATGCCGCCTTCGGTGTTCCACAGACCGGCCAGAGATCTGGCCAGAATCATTAAAAAGCCCTCCTCGCCTTTTAACCAATTCATGCGCGGCAGGAGACTTTTACCGATATCTTTTCCGAACACTTCGGCGGCCCTTAAAGCGACATCCAATGGTTTCGTATCTTCACCGGCAAATTCAATGGCAACCTGCCGCCAGCGGTAATAGGTTTTCCCGATTTCATTCTGGGTGCTGTGCAAGGTTTTATGCATTTTGCTTATTTCTTTTTCAGTATCAACTGGCATGGTGAACCTCCTTTTTTATAATCGAATACCGACACGGTAGCCGTCGTGGACCGCACTGGACAAATTCCGGGGAATCAGCGCATCTCCGATAACAAAAAGTTCGATACCCTCGGATTGAACCGCTTTTTTCAAACTCTCGTTGGGTCCTCTGTCGCTGATCACCACCGTGTCGCATTTGATCGGCCAGCGAACGCCATCAAAGGCTTTGGCGATAACACCTTCATCGGTGACTTCTTCAATATCGCAATCGTTATAGACCGTTATTCCGTTTTGGCGCATGTAGATCATATAACGCCATTTAAAGGAGGGGTTGACATCGAAACCGGCTGATTTTTCCTTACCGACAATCGTCACTTTTTTACCCTGTTTTGCCAGATGCAGGGCACCACCGATTCCGGGTTTACGATTCCCGTACATCACCACGGTTTCACCGACCTCCACTTTTCCGTTCATGACATCCAAAAGATTCACAATCTTTTCACCATCGCCGCCAGGAGCCTCGATTTTCGAATAGACCGGACCGGTCGCTAAAACAACGGTATCCGGCAATTCTTCTTCGATCAGGTCATCGGTTACCTCGGTGCCCAGATGAAAGGTAACCCCGGCCTGTTCGCACATGGTCTGTTGATATTCGACACAGGTCCAGAGCTCATCATCACCGTAAGGTGATTTTTTGGCTTCATTGAGCGTTCCGCCGATGCCATCCCTTTTGTCGTATACATGCACTTCATGGCCTCTGCGAGCTGCCGTATAAGCACATTCAAGACCTGCCGGACCGGCACCGACGATCATGACCTCTTTTTCCTCCTCGGCCGGTTTGGGATTGGCAAACTCTTCCTGCCATTCGTGCGCACATACCGGATTGATGTAACAGGTCATGGGTGCATCTCTAAACAGCCTTGCCAGACAAAGATTACAGGCGACGCAGTGCCGGATTTCTTCTTCTTTGCCCTCCGCCACCTTCTTGGGCATGTGAGGATCGGCAATCATTGAACGGCAGATTTCCCAAATATCGAGCTCGCCGGCACCAATTTTCTCATTCGGCAACCCCGGCTTAAACAATCGGTAAGCCATCTGAATGGGGATATTCACATGCTCTTTGGCCCGTTTGGCCAGATGAATCCAGTTGCCCATAGGAATGTCACGGCTGATGACCGGATAAATGGATTCCTGCCATCCCAGTGTGCAGCTGATGTAATCCGCACCGGCTTCCTCGGCAATTTTGTAAGTCTCCATGGATTCTTCCGGTGTGTTGCCGCGCACGTCATCCAGCAGTTCTTCGGAACATAATCGAATGCCCAGCGGAATATCCGGACCACAGACTTCTTTAACGCCCTGGATGATTTCAACCACCGCCTGCATTCGGCCACGAATGTCACCGCCGTATTCGTCGGTGCGCCGGTTGGTATAGCTGGAAATAAAATTGGAAATCAGATATCCCACAATTCCGGATATCTCCATAATGTCAAAGCCGGCTTCGATGCCCCGCTTGGCCGCATCGACGTGCTGTTGAACCACGGTTTTGACGTCGGCATTGGTCATCTCCTCGACGGGTTTAAAAATCCGCAGGCGCTGGGGCACGGCCGAAGGACCATGACAGTAATCCACTTCAACTGCTCCGACCCGGCCGCAATCCATTAATTGAAACCCGGCAACGGCCTTCTGTTCATGAATGGCTTCGGCAATCCGCTTTAATCCAGGGATAAACTTGTCATCCCAAGCAGCCGCCTGGCCGACATAGCCCTGGCCCTGACGTTTCTCATCCATATAAACACCCTGCATGAAGCACAGACCGCCGACAACGCCGATGGCTCTCTGGCGCATGTACTCGACGCCGGCATCGGTGATAAATCCGTCATGGCCGTTGAGGTTGTCTTCGGTGGCTGCATACTTAATGCGATTGGGCACCATGAGATTGCCAATTTGAATTGGCTTGAACAGGTGGGGGTAGGTTTTGGCCCCCGGATAATCAGAATAATCCCATTCAAATAGTGTTTTGGCCATTTCACATCCTCCTTTTTTTCAGTTCAAATAATCGGCAGAATTAGATTGATCTGTTTTGAAAGCGCCAACAATTAAATTGAAGGTTTGGTCTAAATTATCAAACAAAGAATAAGACATATCCTTTAAAACCCAGCGCGTGATAATATGATCCATGGTTCCAACAAAAATATCGCGCGCAATTCTCGGATTGAGATCCGGTTTCATTTCTCCGTTTTTTTGACCTTCTTCGAAAATGTCAACCAGATAGGCGTAAAGCTTTTTAACGTTGGCATAAACTTCGGTGTTCAAAAAATTGGCATTGGTTTTCAAAAAGAGATAGACGATTTTGGCATCCAGCGGGGCCTGTTCAACACGGCGCAGATACCACCACAGATACTTGCGCAGCTTGTTGACCGCCCCCTGGATCCCGAATAATTGGTCGTCCAGATCGTGAAGCAACTCCGATACCCA
This sequence comes from Desulfobacterales bacterium, assembly GCA_041559695.1. Lineage (GTDB taxonomy): Bacteria > Desulfobacterota > Desulfobacteria > Desulfobacterales > JAHEIW01 > JAHEIW01. The sequence goes on along the minus strand of JBFFCW010000021.1, from coordinate 587 downwards.
GAGGTCTGGAATGGTGAGCAGCAAGTCCTCTTTTCCCTGGAAATATTCATACAGCGCCGCCTCTGACAGCCCGGCTTGCTTGGAGATGTCAACGATGGTGGTTTTCTGATATCCCTGCTCGGAAAACAATTTTTTTGCAGAGTTAATAATGCGAACCCGGGTGTGTTCTTTTGAATTATTTTTGGAATTATTTTTGGCCATTTTTTTGAGGCATAAACAAATTAGGCTATAAAAAATTTATATGTCTATAATTTTATAAGTATCTGTTTTTTTGTACTTTATTTACTTAATTATATTAAATTATTCTCAATATATGGCCAATAAAGATAAAAGAATATCAGAAAAAAGGTGCTTTTAGGTCTAATTCGATGTTTGAACGGGGCGTAATTAAACGTTTTAATGAATATCACTCGGTGAATTATTAATAATAAATTTAATATTATGAATAATATTATATTAAATATAATAGTTTTTCCTAATAACATTAGGATAAAAACCTGTCAAGGAAAAATTCATCATTTTGTGAGCGCAATGTGACATTGAAAAATTACACAGGTGCAGTACTTATACCCTATTAAAACCGAACT
>JBFFCW010000020.1:0-21008 GCA_041559695.1 Desulfobacterales bacterium | reverse complement strand
TATGCGGCCAAAATTTTTAAATACGAAAAAGAAATCGAACACACCATTGATGATATGCGTGAACTCAAGCGCGGAATCCTCAGTTTAGGGACGACGAAGGCTTACGCGCGCTATTTTATGCCGCTGATGATCACCACCTTTCATAAAAGCTATCCCAACATTAAAATACAGCTGAACGAAGGCAGTTCACTGGAGATGATCCACAGTTTGCTAAATTTTAAAATAGAGGTGGCGGTGATTGCCAGGACAGAAGATAACCCGGAGATCCATTTTTTCCCGTTTAGCCAGGAAGAAATGGTGGTCATCGTTTCAACGGATCATCATTTGAACAGGGAAAAAGCGATCACCTTTAAAGATTTGTCCGCAGAACCCTTCATTATGAAAGAAAAAGGCTCCGGGACGCGCAAGCTGGTGGAAGAATTGTTTGCGGCCGAGCAATGCACGCCCGACACCTTGATGGAAACCAGCAATACCGAATTCATCAAACAGCTGGTGCAGCGCGGAGAAGGGGTTTCATTCCTCGTCAGGGAAGCGGTTGCCGCCGAACTGAAAGAAAAAATGCTGGCTGCCGTTCCCCTGAAAGGCCCAACCGTGTATCTGGAGGTCAGCATTGCTTACCTGAAAGACCAGGTGCTTTCGCCGCCCGCCAGGGCTTTTGTTGATACATTAATCGGCTTGAAGTCAGACGATTTGCACCCCATGGGAATCGGCCTGATGATGGCCAAAATGCTCGCCCAGCGCAAGCAGGAGCAAAGAAAAATTTCCAAAATGGGAACGTCCCCATGAGCGATAGACCTGTTTTTAAGCAAATTTACCAACTCGTCCAGCCGTATCTCAACACGCGGTACAATGATGTTCACACCGAGATGTCCATGCAGCTCGCCTATCAATTGTTAAAAGCCGAGGGAGGCCGGGAAAGTATTGTGATTCCGGCCATCATTCTGCACGATGTCGGTTGGCAAAAAGTTCCGGCAGCGTTTCACCTGAAGGCATTTGGCCCCAAAGCGACCTCACCGGAGATAAACCGGACTCACGAGCAAGAGGGGGTAAAGATCGCCAGAAAAATTCTGGTGAAAGTTAATTACGATAAGGAAAAAATTGCTGAAATACTTAAAATAATTGACGGCCATGATTCCAGAAAAGAATCTATCTCGCTAAATGACAGCCTTGTCAAAGACGCTGACAAGCTATGGCGCTATACCCAAACAGGGTTTGATATAGACAACAAGCGATTTGAAGAGACCGTTGCCGAAGGGTTGAACCGCCTGCGCAAATATCTGCCCAGGTGGTTTTTCACGCATACCGCCAATCAAATCGCTCAAGAAGAACTCCAGCAACGGGAAAGGGAAGCAGGCAATGATTCGAGACTGGCCGGTTATTAGCCGGGAGCAGATCGGGGATTATAGACTTTTTTCGTTGACGAAGAAAAAGGTGCGCTCACCGCGCACGGGCGAAATCAGAGAGGTGCAGGCCCTCCAATTTCCAGACTGGGTTTTGATTCTGGCGCTTACGCCGCAAGAGGAAGTCGTGATGGTGCGCCAATACCGCCACGGTACCGAGCAGGTCTGCGTGGAGTTGCCCGGCGGCCTGCTGGATCCGGGTGACGATTCCGCCGAATTATCCGCCCGGCGGGAACTGCTGGAAGAGACCGGATATCAGGCCGATGAAATTGTGTTGATCGGCGAATGTTTTCCGCAACCGGCGATTTTGAGTAACAAATGCTATTTATATCTGGCGAAAAATGCCGTCGAAGTTCAATCCCAGGATCTGGATGCCGGAGAGGACATCGAAATATTGAAAGTTCCCTTGAAAGAAATTCCGGCTAAAATCGAAAACAGGGAAATCGATCACGGTTTGGTGTTGCTGGCTTTCTTTTTTTTATGGATGAAGCAAGGGCGGATCGGATAGCAAAGAGACCCTGACGGATAAAGCCGGAAAACGATCCTGCTCCGCTTAAGCCACGCAGGACAGGCACTTTTTCGCCGCAGGAGGATCCCCCTTCGCTGAAGCTTTAGCGCGACAGGAAATTCATGCCGAAAACCGACAGATCACCGGGCATCCCGGCCGGTGTTTGGATGCGGCTGGTTAAAGTGTTTTTTTTTAATCTGCTGAATTTGGACTTACCGAATTCTATTAGGAGGGAAAAATTATGGAACTTGGACTCAAGGATAAGGTCGCATTAATAACAGGCGCAAGCCGAGGGATTGGCGCTGCTTCGGCAAAGGCTCTCGCGTATCATGGCGCAACAGTGGTCATCAATTACATCAAAAGCACAGACAAAGCGGAGGCGCTGCTAAGTGAAATCCAACACGCGGGTGGCAACGGTATGGTGTTTCAAGCGGACGTCAGAGATCAAGGTGCAGTAAATGGCATGGTGGAATCGACCCTTAAAGAATTTGGCAAAATCGATGTTCTTGTCAACAATGCGAATATAAATTTTCCGATCCGGCCTTTTATTGAGCTTACTTGGGATCAAATAGAGGCCAAAATTTTGGGCGAAATGAAGGCCCTCTACAACTGTTCCCAGGCCGTATTGAAGGATATGCTCAACAGAAAATCAGGGAAGCTCATATTTGTCAGCAGTTCTCTGTCCCGTTTTCCCGGATTTGGGTTTTCGGCCCATGCCGCCGCAAAATCTGCCATGGATAGTATGGCGAAAGTTATGGCGATGGAACTGGGTCCTTCGGGTATTACCGTTAATGTGGTGGGTCCGGGTCTCACCCTAACGGATGCGACAGCCGGACAACCCAAAGAAGTGCATGAACAGATAGCGGCCATAACCCCCCTCAGGCGGCTGGGCCTGCCGGATGATATTGCGGGTGTTGTTTTATTTTTAGCCGCTTCCTTATCGGATTACCTCAATGGGGAATATATACCCGTAACCGGAGGAAGTTTTATGATTTAACCAACCGCGATGAAGCGCACCGCCAGCATTTAGATGTCAGTAAGAGATCCTTCGGGTCCGTCACATGCTAATGGGCCTTGCAAAATGTTGAAGGCTTGCGTAAAGTTTCAACTGTTTCCAATCGGAAAATATTATACCAGCGCCGAAATTAAAGATGCACCAATAAGCCGAATTGATTGAACATGCAATCTGTTACGCCTGAAGGAGTGCCTAAAATATTGTCGCATCGGCTTCGACTGCTCTTCGGTTTTCTGATTGGTATCACCTTTGGCCTCGTTCTGGCAGGCGCTATATCCATTCCTTTTTATTTCGAATCATCCTCAATTCTTTACAAATTCGGCTTTAACCGGCACTTGCTGCGCTCGGGTCAGGTGCTCGGCATGGTGGCGGGGTGTTTGCTGCTGTTGCAGATCATATTGAGCACACGGTTGAAATGCCTTGACAGGATCTTCGGCCTGAATCGACTTTTCAAATTCCATCGCATTACCGGCATCATGATTGCCTGTCTGGTGATCATACACCCCACTCTGTTATTTCTTCCCGAAGACAGAATCTTCATTCCGCTTCAATTGCGGTACTGGCCCGAATTTGTCGGTCTTTTTCTGCTCCTGCTGATTATCGCCACGGTGATTTCAAGCCATTGGCGAGGCCGGCTGAGGTTCTCGTTTCACAGTTGGCGGCCGATTCACCGAGGTGCGGCTGTTGTGATCGTCACTGCTTTCTGGGTCCATGTATTGTCTGTTAGCTCGACATTCGAGCAGAAACTGCCGAAGCTGCTTGCTTTCTGCGCGCTGGGGCTCTGCGGCCTCCTGGTTTTCTGGACCCTGACCCGATCCTTACGAAGCCGGCGAAGTTCTTTTCTGGTTTCAGCGATCGAACCGGCAGGAGAAGATGCGGTCTGTCTGAGGATTGTCTCAACGACAAATCATATGCCCGCTTACTTGCCGGGTCAGTTCGGTTTCATCACGATCTTTTCTCCTCATATTTCAAAGGAGGAACACCCGTTTACAATCGCATCAGCGCCCACCCGGCACGCTTCCCTTGAATTTATCGTCCGCACCACGGGCGACTGGACCGGTCAGTTGGAAAATATTCAGCCGGGGGACAGGGTTTCGCTGAATGGTCCTTTTGGGCTCTTCAGCCATCTGCAATTTTCTAAAAAGAATGAAATTATCATGATCGCAGGCGGAATCGGCATCACACCGATGCTGAGTATGCTCCGGTTTATGGCGGGCAGCAATGATCAGCGCAAAATCACGCTGATATGGAGCAATCAAGCCCGAACGCATATCATCTTCCCGGATGAGTTCCAAAACCTGGAAGCGCAATTAAAAGGCCTTCGCACCTTTCATGTCCTGACCCGAGACCCTGAGTTCAGCGGTGAAAAGGGGCGTTTGGATCGGCCCAAGCTCAAACGGCTCACTGCAAAATGCAGTCGTTCATCGGCCATATTTGTCTGCGGCCCCAATCGTATGATGAAAGAAGTACATCACTGCCTTGTTTCCATGGGGTTTCCAAGACGCATGATTGTTATGGAGCGATTCAGCTTATAGTTCTCCGGAGAGTTGACATGGGCCGCACCATACTTATATCTAAATTGAGCGTTTCAAACTTTAAAAGCAGGAGAAAACTCATTAAAAAGGCGGTTTCCATATTTGGTATGGTCTTGTCTGTGCTTCTCATTACTAACGCGGCACTTGCTGAAGCAGAAAAATGGGAAATCGATAAAGCCCATACGAGTATCTATTTTGATGTGAGACACACCTATGCTACCGTAAGAGGACAATTCGACGATTTTTCAGGCAGCTTACAATTTGATCCGGACAACCTGGCGCTGAGCAGTGTCAAGTTTGATGTCAAAACCAAAAGCATTAATACGGGTATCCCCAACCGGGATAATCATCTTCGGTCAGAAGAATTTTTTGCAGTGAACGAATATCCCTTGATGACCTTTCAATCAACCGGCGTAAAACGGAAGGAAGGCAATCAATACACCTTAGTGGGAAATCTCACCATCAAAGGAAAAACCAATGAAGTGGCTGTTCTATTCACTTATTTCGGCACACGCGAGAACCCGCTGAAAAAGGGAAAAATGGTTGCCGGATTCGAAACTCGTTTTTCCATAGACCGTCTGGAATACCAGGTTGGACCGGGAAAATACTTTGAGATGGGTGTCATCGGAAGAAATGTTGATATTTTAATTACACTTGAGGTTCTCAAATAATTAAGGGATCGGGAAGTTTTTTATTCAAAGCGTGTCATTCCCGCGCAGGCGGGAATCCAGAGATGTTCTACTGAAAAAGCTGGATGCCCGCCTGCGGGGGCATGACAAAAATTCCCCGACCCTTCAATTAAAGAAGGCCGCGCGTAAGGAAAACGGATGCGGGAATGATCAACCTTAACCAGCTCAGGGCATTTTATCAGGCCGCGAAATGTCAGAATGTCAGCGTGGCTGCCCAGCAGCTGTTTGTCAGCCAACCGGCGGTTACGGCACAGATTAAACTGTTTGAAGATAGCTGTGGTTTGAGGCTTTTTAAAAAAAAGGGTCGCCACCTCTATCTTACCGACGAAGGTAAAACACTTTTCAATTACGCTCGGAAGATCTTCGAATATGAAAGAAAAATCGAAGATGCCGTCGGACAAATGAAGGAATTGAAGAAAGGCAGCCTTCGATTGGGCTCGGCCCGGACCTACGCCCGTTACTTTATGCCGTTTTTGCTCACCGGCTTTCGCAATGCTTACCCGCATATTAAAATTCATTTCGATGAAGGCAGTTCCCTGGAGATGATCCACAGCCTGATCGATTTGAAAAACGAAGTGGTGATCATCGCCAAAGCCGATGATCATCCGAATATCGCTTTTATTCCTTTCAGCCGGGAGGAACTGGTGCTCATATTGCCACCCAACCATCATCTGGCAGATAAAGACAGTATCCGGTTAGAGCAAATCGCTGCAGAGCCGATTATCATGAAAGACCCGGGTTCAGGGACCCGCAAGCTGGTAGATGAATTGTTCGGAAAAAATAATTGTACGCCCAATATCCTGATGGAAACCGGCGATGCTGAAATCATCAAACTGCTGGTGCAACATGGAGAGGGGGTCTCGTTTCTGGTCAAAGAGGCAGTGGCTGTCGAACTACAGGAAAAAAAGCTGGTCACCGTCCCTTTGCAAAAAGATCCAATCCTCTTGGACGTCAGTATCGCTTACCTTAAAAAGCAACCGCTTTCAGCGCCCGCCCAAGCTTTTCTCACGAGTCTGGAAAATTTAGGGACTAAGAAAATGCGTTTTCAAGGGATGGGCGCTCTGATGGCAAAAATGCTTGCGGATGAAAGATGATCTGGCTTGACCCACCAACGAATACCTAAACCTTGCACAGGAAAGCTTCCGGCTCGTGTAAAATCCAGGTACTAATTTTGATCTTTTTACTTTGATTAAAATTTGGTACGTGTTATCTCAATAAATCTGTAATAGGTTGATATTTGGTTTTCTGCCAGAAAATTGCGAGTAAATTTTGTATTTATTCGATCACCGCAAACAAAAGGAGGGATTATGTCCGGGAAATTCGAATTAAAAAAAGGCAAAAGCGGAAAGTTCTCGTTTAATCTTAAAGCTGTCAATGGACAGGTGATTTTGACGAGTCAAACGTACAAAACCAAAGCGGCTGCGAAAAATGGAATTAAATCTGTTTGTACGAACTGCAAGAAGAAAACCAGCTTTGAGCAGAAGGTATCAAAGAAGGGGGAACCTTACTTTGTTATGCTGGCCGCGAATAAGCAGGTTATTGGCAAAAGTCAGATGTATGCCAGCAAGACGTCGATGATGAATGGCATTGAATCCGTTAAGAAGAATGCGTCCAAAGCCGAGGTCAAGGATTTAACCGGTTAGTTTTATTTAACCGGAATGTTCTGGATGGGTAAATCATTTTCAGGGAAAGAGATTTAACCCTTCAGCCGGCTGTGGTTTTAAGTCCCAAAGCTTCTCCTATCTGGACATTGATCGTATTCAGGACGAAAATGAGTGGTCAGGGTTATCTTTTTTGTGGGTGAGTTGGAGAATAAATCCAAAAGGTATCTGGCCACTCATTTTTTAGAACGACTCAATTTTATTGAGATACCATTTAAGCAAAATCATATAATGGAAAGTTCATGAATGGCGGATTGCATCATGGCAAGTAACCTGAAAAAAGTGGTGTTTGGTGTTGTTATCGCGCTGGTGGCTTGGTCTGCCGTCAGTGCTCAGCAAACATCTTCCGCGCAAAAAACCCAGCTATCGCAAGCCGAAGAGACCATTGGTCTGCCGCCGAAGATCGATCAGCTCAAAGCTTTGCGTGCGCAAGCCGAGGCTGCTAAGGATTTGAGTGAATCTGACAGGAAGAATGTTCTGAGTTCACTGGATCGGGGCATTCATTTGCTGGAGGAGACCGAACGGCTCAATGCTGAAACACAGCAATTTATCGAAAAAATTAAGAATGCACCGATCCGGACGAAACAAATAGAGACCCAGCTCAAGCAGAAAATACCCGCTTCAGATCAAATTGTTGATCCTGCAAATGCCTCACGGATGACAAATGAAGAGCTGTCGCAGCGTGAGCGCGAAGAAATCGCATCTCTGGCAGCGGCTCGAGAGTCCTTGAAAAATCTGCAAGATCAGATCGTGGAACTCAAGGGCCGGCCGGTGCAACTGCAAAAGGAGAGTGTCGACGCCGCGCGCCGTCTGCAGAAGGCGCGTGAGGAGCTCAGCGCCGACAGTGCCGCACTCAATGAACCCGGCATGCCGGCCGAGGCTCGCAGGACCGCACTGCTTGCCGAACAGGCGATGCTCAAAGCCCAGGTTCATTTATATGAACAACAGCTTTTGAATCATGCAGTTTTCGTATCGTTGCTGGCGGCTGAACTGGATCTGGCAGGCGTTGAAGTGACTCGGCGCGAAGCCCGGGTCGAGGCCTGGCAGGCGATCGCGCAACAACGAAGGCAGAACGAAGCGACCCAGGCGCGGAAGGATGCCGAAGCCTCCATACTTTCGGCGTCGGATTCACCGCCGGTTGTCAAAGCGCAATACGATTTCAACTTCAAGCTTGCCAGGGACCTGGAACGACTCATTGTTGATGAGGCCCAGGCGGCCCAAAAGCTTTCCGAAATGCAGTCCGAGCTGAAAGCCCTGGAAGAGGAATTTGCCCAGATCCGACAGCGGGTTCAAGGCGTATCTCTTTCACAAACCATGGGTTTAACATTACGCCAGCGGCGTTTGGAGCTTCCCGGACCACAAAGCTACCGGCGTAATTCTGCGCAGAGACGGGTCATCATTGACCAGGTGAGTGATGCTCAGTTTATCATCGACGTCAAGCAACAAGACCTGGCGGATATAAAGGCTGAAACCGAGCGAATTTTACAATCTTTGACGGCGAATTCCGAAACGGATGCTGCCGAGTGGCAGGGCAGGATCCAGACGCTGCTGCTCGATCGGCGCGGCCTGCTGGGCACATTACAGAAAACCTACCGGCGTTACTACCAAAATCTGCAGTCACTTGAATTTACCGAGCAGCGAATGTCTTCTCTGATTGATGAATACACCCGCTTTTTAGATGGTCACCTGTTGTGGATTCGCAGCGCCAAGGTAATCGGTCCGTCTAATCTTATTACTTTGCCCGCTGCATTTCTCTGGCTGGTAAATCCAAACAGCTGGTGGCGGCTGCTAAAAGATCTGGTTGCCTCTTTCGGCCATGCAACTATTCTCTGGCTCCTGGGTTTACTGGTAGCTTTACTTCTTTTCGCGGGCAGTCGCCGGGCAAAAAGCAACCTGAAGCAAATTGCCAAAAGTGTTGGACGCGTCAGAAAAGACGCGCTTATGTTAACCGTTCGCGCCTTCGGATCGACCCTCTATCTGGCTTGCGCCCTGCCGTTTTTGCTGGTACTGGCCGGCTGGCGATTGAGCGCCCTGCCTATCGCGAGCGATTTTAGTCGGGCTGCCGGGTATGGGCTAATGGTTGCGGGCTTCGTTTGGGCGATACTGGGGTTCTTAAAGTATCTCTGTTTAGAATATGGGGTGGCCGGGGTTCATTTTCGGTGGCGTAACACAACCAGATTGACGCTGAGGCGCCATCTATCATGGCTGCAACCCCTGTGGGTGTCCCTTGCGTTTTTGATCTCATGCATCGAGGCCGCCAATAATATAGCATATCAGAATTCTCTGGGGAGACTGGCATTTATGGTGGTGATGACCGCTACTGCCGTTTTTGCCGCCAGGATATATCGGGCCGCGTCTGGCACCTCAGAGGATTCCGCACAAGACACCACACCCGGGATGCTGTTCAGACAACGTACTTTTTGGTATCCCCTATCGATCGGGTTGCCCGCATTATTGGTGATCCTGGCCGCCTTCGGATATTACTACACCGCGCTGCAGTTGAGCTGGGTAATTCCAGAAACCGTTTTGCTGGTATTTGCGCTTGTCCTGGCTAACAATCTGGCACTTCGCGGGTTGGTTATTGCGCAGCGGCGTCTGGCTTACGAGGCAGAAGTCCGTAAACGCAAGGAAAAACTTGAGGCCGGGCGCATACCGGAAAGCGATTCACCATCTCCGACCGGTGAAATGCAAATCGAGTCCTTCGAAATCGAGGAGCCGGAAATCAGCCAGGCTCAAATTACCGAACAAACCCGCTCTTTGCTGCAAACCCTTTTATTTTTCTCAGGCTTAGTCGGCCTCTGGGTTATCTGGCATGACGTGCTGCCGGCCGTGAATGTGCTCGAAGATATTCGTTTGTGGAGCTATAGCGTTGAGGTGGATGGCGTGACCAAGCTTGTACCCATTACACTGATCAGTGTGCTTTTCGCGGTTTTGATCGCCGGCATTACCTTTGTGGCTGCCCGCAATCTGCCCGGGGTGCTGGAAATTACGCTGCTCAAATATTTACCGCTGGATGCCGGCGCCCGCTACGCCGTTGAAACCATTTGCCAGTATGTGGTTTTCGCAGTTGGATTTATCATCGCTTCTAAATACATCGGGGTTAACTGGGGCAGCCTGAAGTGGTTGGTGGCTGCTCTGGGGGTCGGGATCGGTTTCGGCTTACAGGAAATCATCGCCAATTTTATATCCGGTCTGATTATCCTCTTTGAGCGCCCGGTGCGTGTCGGTGACATCGTCACGGTCGACGGCATCGACGGCGTGGTTTCCCGTATCCAAATCCGTGCCACGACCATCACCAACTGGGACCGCAAGGAGTATATTGTCCCCAATAAATCATTTATTACCGGAAATGTGTTAAACTGGACTCTTTCCAATCCAATAAACCGCATTGTCATCAACGTCGGCATTGCCTACGGGTCGGACACCGAACGGGCCCGTGAGCTATTGCTCATAGCGGCTAAAGAACATCCCAACGTTTTAGACGATCCAGCGCCAATAGCCTCATTTGAAGGATTCGGTGACAACGCCCTGAACTTTTCGTTGCGCTGTTTTATCCCCAATTTGGATAATCGCCTGGCAACCATCACCGAAATGCATCATGCCATCGATGAAGCCTTCCGCAAGGCAAAAATCTCGATTGCCTTTCCGCAGCGCGATGTTCACCTGGATCAGATGCGCCCCCTGGAGGTCCGGGTCATGCCCGATCAGAATGACGGACCGCAAACCGGTCGTTCCCAAAAATCTTCTGATACCGAAGAGGGCTAGCCCGTTAAAATCCCTGCAAAGAGCGGTCACACTCCCTATTGATAGTCGCTGGAATCTCAGTCGTTCAACTTAGGTTTTACATCGCCTGCTATCCTGCCACGGGGTGCCCATCGCCGTAGCTTTTGACTTTATACACCTTGCATTGAAAGGTGCGCAGCGGCCAGGAGCCCAGCGCCTCATCGCACTCTTCCTCGGCACTTGAGGTGCAGACGTTGATATTGGACACCCACACGCCGTGCAGCCAGGGTTCTTCGCCCGGCATCTCCGGATACCACCAGCCATGCTGGGCGTGCACCACCCGGGGGTCGATATCTTCGAAGATCTGAACTTTTTGCATGACCCGGCCATGCTGCGTTTCGACCCAGGCCCAATCGCCTTCTGCAAGCCCCAGTTCTTTGGCCGTGTCGGGATGTAGCTGCATTTTGGCCCAGGGGTATCGTTTGCGCAGCTTTTCGATCTGGCGATGCTCGGAGTGAAAGAAGGGATGAAAGCGACCGCCGGTGATCAGAATCAGCGGATACTTTTCAGCGAGCTCGGGCGTGCGGATCGCGCTTTCCGGAGGCTCCTGATAACAGGGCAGTGGGTCGTAACCCAGTTTTTCCATCACCGTAGAGGCCAGCTCGATCTTTCCGGTCGGGGTACCGAAACCGCCCATTTTTTCATATTTTTTGTATTCCCATTTCTCGGGTTCCCAGCGGCCCATTTCGAGGAGTTTCTTAAAATTCAATCCCATGGGCTCCAGCCGATAATCATAGTACGCTTCCAGGGTCTCCCAGGGCCAGTGCTGTTCCTGTCCCAATCGGACACCCAGCCCGCGCCAGAAGTCAAAGTCGGTGCGCCGGTCGTGCTTGCCCGCAATCGTGGGCGGCACGGCCGCCTCGCCGGCCACTAGCACCGGTGTCGTGTTGTGAAAATTCCACAAAAAGTCGCGCTCCTGCCACATGGCACTCGGCAATACATAGTCTGCCAGCTGAGCGCTGGGGGTCATAAAATAGTCCACCACCACATAGAGTTCCAGACTTTTGAGGGCTTTGTGGACGAGCTTGGTATTGGGTATGGTGACCATAGGATTTGATGAAAGCGTAATCAAAGCGCGCACCGGATAAGGATCGCTGTAGGCGATGGCCTTGTAGAGCGATGGGGCAGGGGCCATGCAGGTATAACCGAACATATCACAGCGTTTGCCCCAGACGCGTTCCACATTGCTCTGGACCATTTCGTAACCGGGCCAGCTGTAAAGTTTAAATTGATTGCCCAGAATTTTTGCGCGCTGTTCGACCGGCAGGGCTTCGGGCATCTCAATTTCGTGCTCGGTGATAAACGGCGCCGGGCCCAGCAGTTCCTCGCCACCCTGCACATCCACATTGCCCACGATGGCCGAGATGATGTGGCGCGCCGCTATGGCGCCATAGGAATTGGGTTGATGGGCCACCCCCATGCCCTCCATGGCACAGGAAGGCGTTTCGTTGGCAAACATGCGAGCCGCCGCCCGGATCTGGTCTGCCGGCACCCAGGTTATTTGGGCGGTCCTGTCGAGCGGGTATTCTTTGGCGCGTTGCGCCAGCGCATCGAATCCATGGCACCATTTTGCGACAAATGCCTTATCGTAAAGGTTTTCTTCGATGATGACATTGATCATGCCCAGCAGCAGGGCGCAGTCCGTGCCCGGGCGCAGCTGAAGCCACAAATCGGCCGCTTCGGCCGATTCCGAACGGCGGGGGTCGATGACAATCAGTTTGGCGCCGTTTTTCTGTGCGCCTTCGATGCCCTCCCAGATGGTCTGGTGAGAATGCGGCGGATTGCGGCCGATGAGCATCACACAGCGGGTATTCTGCAGTTTTTCGATGTGCATCCAATACGGCCACCAGCCAAACAGCGTGGTGGCCACCACCGCTGAATTGCCGTGACAGATTTGAGCCTGGCCGCACTGGTTGGGGCTGCCGAAAAGGTTCAGAAAACGCGAATTGAGCTCCTCATAGGTGCGGCTGGTACCGGCGGTAACCCCAAGGGTTTCGGCGCCATACTGACCCTTGAGTGCCTGTAATTTGGCGGCCATCTCGTCCAGGGCTTCATCCCAGGTGATCTGCTGCCACTTGTTTTCGCCTTTTTCGCCCACTCTTTTGAGCGGATAATTCAGGCGGTCGGGATGATAAAAACGCTCTAAATCCGAGGCCCATTTACGCGGGCATTTCTTGATGGATGAGGTGCTGACGTTGACGATCTGATTGTCTTCCACCTCGAGATCGAGAACGCAGCGCGGCTTGCAGCGAAAACAGATGGAATGCTTGATTTCTTTGGTCATTTTTATAAGCCTCCAATGCTATTTATTTCAGTTACAAGCGAATGTTGAACTTCATATACCATATTTTATGAGTGGGTTGGCCGATTAAGTCAACTCATATGATTTTATAAGATATATAAGTATTTCTTATATATTTTTCATTTCGGGTACTGGAATCATACAGAAAGTGAGTAAGGCGTATCTAAGGATTGGTATGATGGCGTGTTGGAATAAGACCATTCAGGACAGATTTAGTAAAAGTTTGCTAAAATAGGATGATGTAATTTCACGCCGAAGTGATCGTAATACGGTTCACATTTCGAAAGAAGCAGGAAAGAAAAATGTTTATCCAGTTGTTTTCTTTCTTCATCAAGGGTGTCAAAATTGCCACCCCCTTTTGAAATGATCAGATCGGATTGGTGCACCAGATCAATCACTTCGTTCGAACATCTGTCTAAAAGGGTGCCCGGCAGAGGTCCATCGATGCCGTTTTCAATAACAGTTGTGATTTGGTCGATTCCAACTGTTTTTGCTTCCTTTAAGGTCGCGTCATTAAGGGTCGGTACGCTTCTGACCACAAAGGTTATCTCGGGTTTATACATTTTTTTTATGGTTTCGATCATCAGCCGGTCGAATACAATTTCTCCGGCATTGTCGCCGAAAATCAAAAGATGACGGCTTGCCTGCAACTGCCGTCTGAACGTAGCATAATTTTCATCTGAAAGCGGCAATTTTGCCGTGTCTGCAATCGATTTCTCGATGGTCAGGCTGGGATCTGCCACCATCAGATCCATAGAATTTCCCAGAATGGAAAGCTTAACGGCAAGCTTTAAAGGGTCGGCGGCTTCATTCACCATTTTTTTCAGAAACGGGTAAAGCGCTATAATTTTATTATTTTGGCTTAATTTTTGGGTGTAAAATGGATCAGTAGAGTTGACTTTTTTGACAATTAGTTGCCATACATTTTCAATGACTTCGGCGCTGGTGGTATCCCATAGACGGCCGCTTAACGCCGGGATATCGAGAATGTCGGCATATACCGCTTTAACCGAGTTTTTATCCAGGGAAAGCTGCTTGAGCGATGAAATGGTCATTTTTAATATGCAGGAAATGCAGTCTGGTTGAATTAGCATGTTGCTCTCTTTTGCTCAAAATCCTTTCATCATTTCTTTCATCAGAAACGGTATTTCGATTCTCCCGGTGGGAGCTAAAATCTTGCTACTGTAATCTGTGGCATATTTTTTCTTCAAGGTTCGAACCATTTGTCTGAATTCGGATGTATTGATGGCCTTGGCGATATTTTCGATATTGCGACCGGTAGCTTCAGCCAGAATGCGCGGTCCGGAACCGATGCCCAGACGCCATCCGCCGGTGATCGGAACCCTCAGAGCCTTCATTCCCGGGATGCATTCTTCTTTAACAAAATGATAATGCGCATCCGCCATATCAGGGATAACGTTGTAATATTGGTTGAACTTCCAGGCCCCGGTCTGTATTCGATAAGGCTCTTCCTGAACCCGGCCGCTTGAAATCCAAACCCGACTCCTGTACTGGAATACCACCTGCAATAATCTGTTCGATATGATGCGATACTCGCTGTTCAAAAGCGCGTTCATTAGATTTTCTTCTTTTTCTACGGTCGCGACCGCTATGATCCGGGGTCCTTCGCCGACCGCAACGTAATATCCCCCTAATAGCTTAAGGCCAAGCTTATCGATAGTCGGATTGTACTCATCGGAGACAAATTTAGAATACTCATCAAATTTGCCTGGAATGATGTCCCAGCTTTGAGCGAAAAGAATCGTCATGCGTTGCCCCCTATGGTTTCTGATATTGGTTTAAAGCCGCCGAGGTCATATTAACCGAATATTTCGGACAGTCTTCTTACATTTTAAAAATACGGGTCATGAGCTCTGCCAGGTATTCGTCCTGTCTTTCCTTCTTCTGGGTATATTTTGCCGGGCGCGTCTGAACCCAATAGAGATTTTCAGGAAAAGGAAGATCGGAATCAAAGACCCATTCCATGTCCTGCGGCATGTCGAAATGGGCCTCAACATCTTTGGCAATGCGCACAATCTCGTCAAGTTCCGCCTTATTCAGGCAGGGTTTCTCTTGGAGCTCTTCGGGAACTTTTGCGATTCGAATACCCGAGGCCTTATACACTACCATTTTGGTCTTTTTGTTTATCGTCGTTTCCGTTTTTCCGTTTTCTTTGTCAACAATAAAGCTATCGGGTGCAATCTCGCCGCTCACAACGCTCTCGCCCAAGCCCCAGTTTCCTTCGACAACCGTTTTTGAGAGGTCTCCTGTGGTGGGCAAAACCGTAAGGGTAACCCCGGCACATTTAGCGTTAACCATTTTTAAAACCGCCACTCCGATCGGTGCTTTATCCAGTTCCATGTTATTTTCCAGACGAAAAGCGATGGCTCGGGTCGTAAAGGCACTTCCCCACACCTGGATGACCTTTTTGATGATTTCTTTTTTACCGCGAACATTCAGATACGTTTCCATTTGTCCGGGCATGCTGATGGCTCCGCTTGAACGAATAGCCACCGGTACATCTATAACGCTCAACTTCTCACAGAGCTGTGCATAGTGTTTCCAAAGTATAAGCTTCATATCTTCGGGCATTTGCTTCGATTGGATGACGCTCCGAATAAAGCGACTGGCTTCGACCTGCTTCCCGACGTTGTTCTTTAAGCCTTCTTCGTTTTTTTGGACATATTCGCGTATCTCTTTGCCCGCACCGGTTGTTTCCATAAATTGTTCATATCCGCTGACGGAAATCGCAAATCCAGGCGGCACTCGCATTCCGAGGTGAACCATTTCACCCAAGTTTGCGCATTTTTTTCCCACCATGTCGTTGTGCTCGCTGCGGAGCTCATTGAACCAAAAGATCCATTTATCTGCCATGGTGATTTTCCCTCATTTTTTTCAGAAGATGTAAGGGGTCCCGTTATTTATCAGAGGACCCCTCACTGCTTCCGGTTTAACCTTATTAATCCTGAATGTACACCGTCCCCATATTGGCGTCCACTTTAACCCGCTGGCCGGACTTGATCTTCTGGGTGCCTTCAAAGACGTTCATGACCACCGGGATACCGTATTCCCTGCCGACAATGGCGGCATGGGAAAGGCTGGCGCCGCGATCCACTATCACGCCTTTGATCATGGAGAAAATAGGCGTCCAGCTGGGGGATGTGGTGGCCGCAACCAGGATGTCGCCTTCCTTCACCAGATGGAGTTCATCTTCGGTCATGATGACCCGCGCCGGGCCCTCGGCTACCCCGGGGGACCCGCAGGTTCCATACAGGTCGGCCTTAAGTTCGGGGCGCACTTGCGGCATGGCACCGACGACAACCTTGAGGGCAATGGGGTCATTGGACTGCACCAGAACGCCCATGGCCTGATCCATGTCGAATCCTTCCTTTAACATCGCAGGCGGATTGGGCGTCTTTTGCCACCCTTCCCATTCAGCCTTTCTGCGCTCGACGATATAACGCAGGTCAAACTGATCCGGGTTGATGCCGGCCCGGCGCACCTCATCCGGAATAAGGAAGAAAATATCTTCCCGATCATCGATAGTGCCTTTTTGGACGAAACGGTCACCGAGGCCCAGTGCGCTTCGTCGCATCATGGCATGGGTGTAGAGATCGAGATAGTGGTCGTGCTCTTCGCTGAAAACACCGCTCTTTTGAGCCAGTCGCATCAGTTGCTCAAACCAGCCCCTTTGTTCCTGGGGCACCTTATCAAGCACCTCTTTTTCGGCGGCTTCCCTTTCTTTGGCAATCTTTTTGCGCTCTTCATCGAGGTTGAATCCACCGCCCTTCATGAGAAATTGCTTGACATTGCCAAGGGCCGGCGTCGGGTCCTCTACCCATGAAGGAAGGTTTATCTCCGACATGCGCTGCATGCGCCAGCCATCTTCATCCATAAAATCCATAAAATCTTTCAAAAACGCTTTGCCCTTTTCCGCTGATGCCAGTTTTGTAGAAATGTTTGCCGGTTCGTTTTGAAGAAATATATCCGCCAGACCTTCTTCCTGGGCGCGTTTAGAAAATTGCCACAGACGACGGTCAACTTGAAAAACCTTGTTGTCAAAGCCGGATACCAATCTGTGGAAAGTCGGTGAGGTGTCATCGATATCGGCCAATTCACGGCACATGTTTTCAAAGAGAATATAGGCCGTGTAGGTTCCGTACATCATGTACATATGAATTTCCCACATGCGGCGGCAGGTGTTGATCGTTTCTTCAAAGTTGTCGAGAAGTTCTATACCGGTGGCCTCATCCAGATTCAGGGCTTTAAGGTTTTCGTAGCGCTCAAGGATTTCGTCGACAAAACCCTTCCACAAACCTTCGTAATCTTCAATAAAGGGGAGGATGGCCTTGCGAAACCGCTCTTCGCGACGCTGTTTTTCTTCTTCGCTTTTTACCAGAAGCAGTGTCAGGTAGCCGCCGCCGTTCATAAAACGCCAATCCCAACCTTTTACGGTGGGCAGGCTCAGCTTTTCAGCACCGTATTGCATACCATGGCGACAAAAGTTGATCCAAAACCATCCGAACATGGGCGTCCACGGCGGCACAGAGTGGGTGCCGTCCAGAAACCATGCGGGTGATTGTTCGAAATCCCTCTCGGGATCGAATTCCAAACCGGGGACAACATCATAAATCTTCATATTAGCCTCCTTTCTGAGGGTTGAGATACTTAATTAATCAGACGTCTGGCATTTGACAATGAAAAATTTGCAGCGGGTCCTAATAGCCCACCAATTATTTATAACCCTGCAAAATGCGGGAGCCGCTATCGCTGATCGCTTTTACTCGACGAATCCAATGAGTTTGTTGCCGGGTGTGTTTTCATATCTTCAATCGCCTCCTGCAAATCCAGCTCCTGCAGCCGATCGATGCTGGGTATACCCTGCGGGCCGTATCCCAGGGACGAGTAGTATTCGTCCAGCAAATGCTGAAGATTGCCGACAACCTGATCGGTAGCCGGGCCGGCCTGTTGTAGAGGCTCGGTGAGCATTCGTTCGGGCAGCGTATCGTCTTTGCGGCTGAATCCCTCTCGGACGTTGAAACAGCGTTCAATACAGACGATACGTTCTCCGATTTTCAGCAAATTCATGGCGTCCTCAAAATCCGGGATGCCGGTTGCCGCAAAAAGAAGCCGGGCATATATCGCAGTGTCTAAACCCGTATTGCCAAAAGTGCAGGCGATAAGAGAATCCTCAAGGGCCTGCTCTTTCTGTACCCGGGCAATCAGATCGCCTTTGTCGGTTTCAACCAGCGGGTCCGCCTGGCCGGTAAATTCCTCGCGGGGTCGGCCGTACATATGGCTGCCGCCGATGTTTGAAGTGGCCATGCTCAGTGCATACCCTTTGACCCCGCGCGGCTCATATCCCGGAAGCTCGAGGCCTTTTATATGCATGGCAAATGCGGCGGCACCGCCGCCCAATTGCCCGGAGGCCTTTTTGACTCCCTCTCCGAGCAGCCGGCCGAATCCTTCCCTTTTGCCGATCTTTTCAATCAACGTAAAAAAAGCATCTGTATTACCCCAGGTGAGCTTCAATCCATCGGTATCGGCAGTTGAAATGACCCCCTTTTCAAACAATTCGCAGGCAAAGGCGATGCACACGCCTGTGCTGATCGTATCGATACCGTGAGTGTCGCAGAGGGCATTGGCATCCACCACGAACTGCCGGTCGGTGAGGCCGAGCAGGGGGCCGAAGGCAAAAATGGTTTCGTATTCCGGGCCATCGATCTGTGATCCGCAAAAAGGCCCCCGGCTGACTTCCCGCATACCGCCGCAGCGGGTCATGCAGGCATAACACCCGGCCCCGCCTTTTTTTAATTCATAAAACGCATCTCCGGACAGGTCTTCGATGGTCGCGACGCTTCCTTCGCTGTAGTTTTTTGTCGGCAGGATGCCCAGCTTGTTTACAATAGTGGTGATGTATGGTGTTCCCAGGGTGGACATGGTTTTTTTGCGGGGGTGCGCTTTCAAAATGCCGGCCTGCGTTTTGACCAGCCCCCTAAAGGTTGCAGGATCAAAGGGGATCGGCTTTTTGATTGGAACAGCGATCGAAAGCGCCTTCAGGTTTTTGGACCCCATGACGGTTCCCATGCCGCCGCGTGACGCCGTACGTTCTCCTGAATGAATAACCGCATAGCGAACACCTTTTTCACCAGCGGGTCCGATGCATGCCGATTCAGTGTGAGGGCCGTGTCTTTTTTTTAGCTCTTCCTGCAACCGGCGATAATCGAGGCCCCGGAGATCGCCGGCCTCCAGAAAATGGACGCCCGCGGTGTCAATGTGGATGTAGACGGGCGTCTCGGCTTTGCCCTCCAGTATGATAAGATCGTATCCGGCGTGCTTCATCCACACCCCGAAATTTCCACCCGAGATCGAGCGGAAAATAGTGCCGGTTAAAGGGCTTTTGGACATCACGGCCCACTTGGAAAACCCCTGAAGCCCGGTGCCCCCCAGGGCGCCGATAAGCAGCAGCAATTTGTTGTCTGGCGAAAGCGGGTCTACCGCAGGTGCGAGCTCATCATAGAGATATTTGGCACCCAGCCCCCTGGCTGAAATAAAGCGCATGATGTGTCGCCGGGGAATTTCTTCTTTCCCATAGGAAGAATCGTTGAGGTTAATCCTGAGAAGCCTGCCGGTGAGTGTGCTCATGGGTCTCCTGCGCGGGTTTTAACCCTGTCAGCTGTAGAGACAATTCGACCTTGGTGCGTGCCTGTATGCGACGCTGCAATGGAATTGCGGGCGGCAAACACAAAACGACGGTCCAGACCTGTCGATTCGGTGCTAAAAAATCAGCCGGGAATCCCTGGTTTTGTCAGCCTATCTGCAACACGATTTTTCGTGTTAATTCGCCAATGTGCACATGCTCTTGAGCTGCTCCGGTCAGGTGTTGATATGTCCGGAGGGCACGAGAATTTTGCAGCCGTAGTTGGAGACCAATTGGAGCAATTTAAGTGTTAACTTCTGGTAGGCCGGGTTTTCCAACATTTCACCGATTGTTACCAGATTGTCGGCCCGAGTTTCATCAATCCTGTAAGGGGTGGCGCCCACCGCAACATTCCAGCCACCCACCAGTTTAAGACCAAAGCCTTTCATCTCTGGAAGATGAACCTGCTCTTCGAAAGCCAGAAACTCATAAAAATCTGCGGGATTGATATTAAAGTGCTGGTTAAATTTATATCCATGCTCGACATCCGGAACATCCGGCTCCATCGATTCAATCGGGACCAGGAGTTTGGTTTGGTAATCTCTTACCAGCTGCAAAAGGCGATTACGAAGTTTGATGTAAAGCGGCGCCATAATCAGGCTTTCTACCTCGGTCACGGTTTCGGCAACACCTTCGGTGATAAAATAGGGGCCTTCACCGGAAGCGACGTGCCAGGAACCCACCATCCTCATAAAGCCGGTTTCATTGATGCGGGGCACATATTCCCGGGTGAAATAGGCATCGAATACCGATTGGGTGGCATGCAGAATGTTCCAGTATTGGATCAGTTTGACCGGCATTGTTTTTCCTCTTCAGCGCAGGAGTCCGGTATCAACCAGAATCTTGCTGCCGAATCCGTTGACCATGGTGAGCAACTTCGCCGTGAGCAGGCGATAGCGCTCACTGCCGATGGCGCCCATAATTATTTTAACGCCGGGACAGGC
The DNA here is from genome assembly GCA_041559695.1 of Desulfobacterales bacterium. GTDB lineage: Bacteria > Desulfobacterota > Desulfobacteria > Desulfobacterales > JAHEIW01 > JAHEIW01. The sequence continues at coordinate 471 of JBFFCW010000020.1, read as the reverse complement.
GCCCTCAACGACTAAATTGGGGCCCGGGCCGATGGCTACATACCAGGCGCCGATCATTTTAATTCCAAGTTCTTCCATGATCGGGAGGTGCTCGTCTTGCATAAACGCTATATAGTCATCATATTTATCGTAGATGACATCATAATGGTGGTTGAAACGATAGTTTTTGTCTTCGGGAACGATCCCCTCGATGGGGCCGGCCGGCACCAGAAGTTTGCTTTTGTAGTTTGTGATTAAGAAATGCAGCAGATGGCTGAGTTTCTTGAATTCATCCAGTTGCAACAGGCTGTGGATATTTTTAACGGAGTCTGCCACACCCTCCATGATGTAGTAGGGGCCTTCGCCGGAGGCGACATGCCACGAACCGACGATCTTGAGATATCCGGTTTCATTAATTTCGGGGATGTAGCTCTTCACCATGAACTTGCTGAATTCGTCCTCCCGCTCGGAAAGCACATCCCAATACTGAAT
>JBFFCW010000019.1:0-21377 GCA_041559695.1 Desulfobacterales bacterium | reverse complement strand
CTCAAGCTGCTTCCCATCAATCCCGCCTTTGGCGTTGATATCATCGATCACCAGCTTTGCGCCATTGACACAATCATCTCCAATCCAGCCGATTCGACCGGTCATGCCGTAAGCAGCGCCGATTTTGATGGTATCCGCCGCAGACACCGTTTGCGCGCAGATAAAAATGGCCATAATGGCGACTGCTGCCACAAATAATTTTGATTGTTTCACTGTGTCCTCCTTTCATTTGCAATACGTTCAAAAATAATGGCGATGTCATTGTTCGTTCACCATATTCCATCCATTGCACCCATTTACAGCGATTACCTCCTTTTCGTTAGAGATTATGCTCCCATGTAAGCCTTTACGATTTTTTCATCTTTCAAAAGATCTTCAGACTTTCCCTCGATGACCACCGAGCCGGTTTCCAACACATACCCCCGATTGGAGATTTGCATGGCCGCCCGAACATTCTGCTCTACCAGTAGAATCGGCAGCCCATCTTGATTCAGTTCTTTGATGACTTTGAAAATGGTTGAAACCACCAGCGGCGCAAGTCCCAGAGAGGGTTCATCGAGCAAAAGCATTTTGGGCCTGCCCATCAAACCCCGACCGATAGCCAGCATCTGCTGTTCACCGCCGGACAATGTGCCGGCTTTCTGATGGGCTCTTTTTTTTAGTATGGGAAACAGCTCATAGACAGAATCCATATCTTCCCTGAACTGGGATTTGCTCAGTTTAAAATAATGCGTGTATGCACCTAAACGAAGATTGTCTTCAACGGAGAGCTCCTTGATGATTAACCGGCCCTCCGGTATCTGTATGATGCCCGCTTTCGTTAATCTGGCTGCACTTAGCCGGGTGACGTCCTTTCGATCAAAAGATTTGCTGCCCTGCCAGATAGGAATAATGCCTGAAAGCGCCCTCATCATAGTTGTCTTTCCGGCACCGTTGGCACCCACCACGCAAACGATTTCGCCGGCATTCACTTTAATGGAAACCGCTTTCAGGACTTCAAATTTGCCGTACCCGGATGTGACATTATTCAGTTCTAACAAAATCCTGTTCCTTGCCCAGGTATACTTCAATTACGCTTTCATTGTTAGCAATGATTTCAGGGGAACCATCAGCGATTTTGGTTCCAAAATTAAGCACCATAATTTCATCTGAAATACTCATGATAAATTTCATATTGTGTTCAACAATAATCTGGGTAATTCCGTTTTTTTTATTTTTAAAAATAATCTCCTCTAAATTGTTCATCTCCCGATCATTCAGCCCTGCACCGGGTTCATCTAACAGCAACAGTTTAGGCTTGGCCGCCAGCGCACGTGCGATTTCCAACAGTTTTTGCTCACCCAAAGAAAGGGATTCGACATCTGTTTCTTTTTTATCCGCCAATCCCACAAAGTCCAGCACCTCCAGGGCATGCGCCTTAATGGTATGCTCCTCCCGCCGGGACGACTTAAGACCGAATATGGCGCGAGTATAAATCGGCGCTGCCCATCCATGACATCCAACCTCAACATTTTCGAGTGCCGAAAGATTTTTAAAAAGTCTCACATTCTGGAACGTTCTGGCAATTCCGCGCAACGTGATATCGTGAGGCGGAAATTGGCTCAGAGACAAATCTTCAAAAATGAATTCTCCTGAATAATCCCTGTCAAATCCGGATATAAGATTGAACAGGGTTGTTTTACCCGCACCGTTGGGCCCGATAATGGCAAAGATCATTCCGTCTTCGACTTCAAAGTCGACGTTCAGTAACGCTTGAAGGCCACCAAAATTTTTCGAGATCGATTGACCCTTTAAAATGTGTGGATGGGTGTTTGCCATATCTTATTACGATAATCGCCTCTGGTCCACAAATTTATTAGATAATTTTATTATATTATATCAGACACATATCTATTTTAAGTTCAACATTTGGTTTAATCCACCGACTAAGCCTTTGGGCAGAAAAATAAGTATGAGCATGAATACAAGGCCTTCAAGAACCAGTTCAAGTCTCTCCATATGTTCAAGAAATTCAGGCAGTGCAAACAAAATTAAAGCGCCGATCAGTCCGCCGTATATGCTGCCGGCGCCTCCCAGGAAAAGCATCAGTAATAATTTCACCGAAAGCATGATGTTGAAACTGTTGGGAGAGATAACCGTGCCATAATGGGCATATAGACTGCCGGCGATTGCTGCCAGAGCAGCACTGAATACAAATACCTGAATTTTAGTTTTGGCAACATTGATTCCCATGCACCCGGCAGCCTCTTCGTCGGTATGGACGGCCTTCATACTTCTACCCAGTGCAGTTTCACCAATTCGCAGGCAAACAATTGCCGCCAGGAAAACAATGCTCCAGACAAGATAGTAATAACTGCGGTCAGAATCGAACGTATAGGCCAACACGGAAAAATGGGGGATTCCGGATATGCCCGAAGACCCTCCAAGGTACTGAGTTCTGATTAGCGCTTCTACGATAAATGCAAATCCCATCGTGGCAATCGCCAAATAGTATCCGCGAAGCTTCAACGTCGGAATTCCAACAACAAATGCGATCAGGCAGGTAATGCATATTCCACCAATGATGCCGAATATCGGGGACCATCCAAACCAGGTGGTTGCAATGGCGGTAGCGTACGCACCGATCGCAAACAGGGCGTTATGTCCCAGGGAAATCTGGCCGCAATAACCCAGCAGAAGATCGTATCCAACAACAATCAGACCATAGATGCCCACATATATAAAAACCGTGATCCAATAGGATTCAGGAAATACCAGCGGAAAAAGAAAAATCGCCGCCACAAATAAGGGCAATATGAGAAAGTGGGATTTCAACAGGGTTTTCTTTCAAAAAATATCAGTTTACGATGGCGCTTAAGGCAGTCAATAGGCTCGAGACGGTCTATGCGTCTTGAACGCATCGATTTAACGCTGGACCGCTTTGACAATTCTCTATTTCACTTACTTGCGCGTAAAAACCTTCTTTTCGCTGCCGGCGTACTGCTTCCTTAAATCCCGTTTCAACACTTTGCCCGAGGGATTTCGTGGTAGGGCGTCGGTGAAAATCACCTTCCGCGGTTTTTTGTAACTGGCAAGGTGCTCTTTGCAGTACATAAGCACTTCTTCTTCGGCGATCTCCTGGCCTTCCCGCGGGACAACCACGGCGCATACCCCTTCGCCAAACTTCGCGTCCGGAATGCCGATGACAGCGGCTTCCATAATTTTAGGGTGTTTGTAGAGGGTGGATTCCACCTCTACCGAGGAGATGTTCTCACCACCGCTGATGATGATGTCTTTCTTCCGGTCCACGACATATAGATACCCATCGTCGTCGATCTGACCCAGGTCACCGGTATAAAGCCAACCCGCTTTGAGTGTCGCGCTGGTGGTATCCGGGTCATTCAAATATTCACGCATCACCTGATCGCCTTTTATCGCTATTTCGCCGACCTCCCCCGTCCGGCATTCTTGCCCGCTTTCATCCATCACCCGAATATCCGTGTTTACAAAGGGCCTCCCCACAGAGGGCGCCTTTTCAATCGCCATTTCATGCTTGGCCACCGAAACAGCAGGCCCGGTGGCCTCCGTCAGCCCGTAAGCATTGTATATGCGACCCTGGGGGAGGTATTCGGCCATCTCTTCGATGGTGGCTCTGGGTACCGGTTCCGAGCCGGTGATGCAGGTGCGCCATGAGCTGAGATCATAATCTTTAAAATTGGGTACGGAAAAAACCTGTCGGTACATTCCCGGTGTAATATACAGATAGGTGCATCTTTCCTTTTCCACAATTTTAAGAAAAAGTTCAGGATCCCACGAAGGCTGCGGAAAACAGGTGGTGCTGGACCCGGAAATGGCGTGGGCCAGATGATACCCCACCGCTCCGATGTGATAGAACGGTGTAACCACCAGGCAATTGTCACCATACCGAATGTCCATATCCGCCGCCCATATCAGGCCGGCCGTTACGAGGTTTTGGTGGGTGAGCACCACTGCCTTTGGAAAGGCAGCAGTTCCCGAAGTAAACAAAACCACAGCGGCGTCTTGATCATTTCCCGCAAAGGGCGGAATATCCGCGCGTGAATTCTCCATTAAATCCGAATAAAACGACATGCCCGGCTGGGCTTCTTTGCCCAGACAGATGTAATGATCAAGCCCCAGACGATCTTTAAGCGGATCGATTCGCTCAATAAATTCCTCCCCCAAGATTAAAACGTTAACATCCGCCACTTCCTGCGCATATAAAATCTCATCCGATACCAGGCGAAAGTTGAGGGTCACAGCAACGGATCCCAGCATAAAATTAGCCCAGAGCACCTCCGGATATTCAAAACAGTTGTAAAGCAGAATTCCGACGCGATCCCCTGGCTTCACCCCCAAAGCAGAAAGCGCATTTGCAAGACGACACCCTCTCTGTTTGAGCTGAGAGAAACTCATGCGCTGGTCCCCATAGACAAACGCATCTACCTTGGCGTTGCGCCGTGCTTCTCTTAGCAAAACTTCCCTTAGATGCATGACCGATGCTCCCTTATGAATGAATTAAATGATGGTGCCCATGCGAACCATTTTTGACAGATTCATTGTGGTATCTGAAAAAAAAATCAAATCCTGTTGAGACGCTTTAAACCTATCTTTAGTCAGCATAAATTTGATAAAATTAATTTCATATTTAATTCAATATGAAACCACCGTCAAGCAAAATTATGTAAATGCGGAAAAAATGTAAAACAAATCAGTTAAAGATTTATCTATTTGAATTAATTGTAATATTCAAATCAAAGATTAAACAATTGCATACGTTGTTTTCGATCGCTTCCCGGAACGCTATGCCGAGATTCTTTTTTTTCCTTGACTTAATTTCGGATATCTATCATAAAAATAATTCAAAAATTAATTAATTTATGTATTAAAATCACCGGCGACATCCAGATTTTTTGTGCACAAACTGATCGTTACAGGGGGATTAATCGATGGGTATTTTGCCTTTCTCGAATGAGGAATACAGCCAAAGACTTGATAAGATTAAAAATCGCATGACGCAAGAAGGACTGGATGCCCTTATACTCACCCGCGCTCAAAATATTTACTGGGTGGCCGGATATCGGGCCGCAGTGATGAACTGGACCCTGCCACTTTTACCCCTGATCATTACCCGGAAGGGTGAAATGCGGTTTATGACCCGGGTGATCGAATGTTCGGCCGCTGAAACCCAGTTGGCTCCCAATCCCCGATTTTATAAGGACCATGAGGACCATTATGCGATGCTGGCGGAAATCGTTGAAGACTGCGGGGTTGCCGCGGGCGCCATCGGCGTTGAAGAGGCATTTATGACGGTTTTTCAGTTCAATCAGATCAAAAGCGCCCTGCCCGAAGCAGATTTAAAGAATGCCAGCTGGCTGGTCGAGAATATCCGCATCGCCCTGTCTGAACAGGAAGTCGCCTACTATCGCAAGGCGGCTGAAATGACCAATATCGGGTTCGAAAAGGGGCTGGATTTGATCCGGGCCGGTCTTTACCCCTATGAAATCATCGCAGAGATTCAACATGCCATGTACCAGGCGGGCCAGTCCGATGTTGAAGTGCCCAAGATGTGGATATGGTCAGGCCCAAAGGGTGGTTACATGCACGATACCGCTGTCAATCGCCTTTTGAATATGAATGATATCGCCACCGTCGAAGTGTGGGGCACCGAATGTCAATATCTGGCAGGCGCCCAGGCAACCGTTTTTCTCGGAGAAAAACCAAATCCTGAAATCATCGATGCGCATAAGCTGGTACGCGATATGTACCTGGCCGCCAAAGAGGCGCTCAAACCGGGTGCGATTTCGGGTGATACGTATCAAGCGGCCAGCGAAGTTTACCGCGCTGCAAAGGGGCAGGATTACTGGCGCCGGGTCGGGGCCAACCTGGGCCTTTCCTTCGGCCCGGTGGACATGGGTATGACCGGCCGGCACGTAATTGAGCCCTGGACACCTTTTATCCTGCAAATTGTCGAAGTCGAGCCGGCACTGGTTACCTGCTGCAGCACATTATTGGTAACCGACACTGGATGTGAAGAATTGACGCCGCCTTACCTCGAGATGCGGTGTATCCCCTAAACGAATGTATCCAACTAAGACAACCATCTTACTTATCAAAGGAGGATAAAATATGGCAGCAAGTGATAAAAAAGCTTGGCAAAAGGGACTGGACAGGATCCCCCAGGCGGTAGGTGAATTCCCGGTGGAACCCGCAAATATGGCCCTGCTGGTGATTGATATGCAGTACTATGTTGCCCATCCGGATTACGGGGTACTTAAAAATTACATCGACTCGGATCCGGAAGCCGCTCAATACTATTCGGATCGATTAAAAATTGTGATTCCCAACTGCGCGAAGCTGTTGGATTTTTTCAGGAAAAACAGAATGCGTGTTTTTTATGGCGCATTCGGTGCATCTTTGCTGGATGGAAGCGACCTGCATCCCCTCAGACAGGCACGCCTCAAAGAAGTCCCGGCCTTTACCACCGAGGATTTTGAGTTCAAGGTCCTTGAAGAACTCGCGCCTCAGCGTGGCGAACTTGTCATTCCCAAAGCAACCCGCAGTGCATTTTCAGGGACTTCCCTCAATCACCGCATGCGAATGGCCGGCATCGACACGGTGGTGGTTGTCGGAACGGCTACCGATGTCTGCGTGGGAAGCACCGCTCGCGGCGCCTGGGATATGGGGTATAAGGTCATTCTGATTGACGATGCCACCGCCACCTTTACCAAAGAAGATCAGATCTACACCATGAGAAACTGGGCTGCTTTCTTCGGTAAAGTACTGGATACGGATGAGTTGATATCCGATTTGGAGGACAAACTAAAGTAAAATCTGGTTTGGCAGGATATTTGAAAAGGTTAATAACCCACACCCAATTTGAAATTTGAGTTATTGGATTGTCGACCTTGGTACTCATTTGAAACCATAGGATTTAAATCGAAGGAGGATAATGATGATATATTTGCACGTAACCGTGAAAGTGCAACGTGGCAAAATGCAGGAGTGGTGCAAAATTTTTGAAGAACATTTGCTTCCGGCAATGAAAAAACATGGTCAGCGGCTGGTGGGCGCCTGGAAAACAAGTGTCGGCGCCTATGATGAGGTCACGGATCTTTATGCGTTTAAAGATTTTACCGAGTTTCAACAAATTCGGGAAAAGCTGTTCACCGATCCCGAAATCCAAAAATGGTTACCGATTATTTACGAAATTACCGGCCCCGAGGAATCCAAAATATTGACCCCATTGGGATATGGAGAGCTCACCGGAGATTGATGCAAATCGTGATGTCGGGAGACTTATTTCTCTTTAGACTGGATGAGCTCGATTAAAACGCCATAGGTGCTTTTGGGGTGAATAAAGGCGACCCACTCCTGATGGGCGTTACGGTAAGGTTTCTCATTAATAAGCTGCAGTCCTTTGGTTTTGAGACGGTCCAATTGGGCCTGGATATCATCGACTTCCAATGAGATGTGATGGATACCCTGCCCTCTTTTGTTGATAAATTTGGCGATTTGTCCTTCAGGGGTGGTGGACTGCAGGAGTTCCAAATCGGTTTCGCCCAGAGAAATAAAAGAAAATAACAGCTCTCCAAATTGCTCTTGAGCGGATACGGAAAAATCGAACGTTTCATCGAAAAAGGCCCTGGCTTCCGCCAGATTGTCAACGGCCAGACCAATGTGACTTATTTTCTTAATCATTACCGAACTCCTTGAATTTCAGGGATGCAGGAATCTGGGAAATCTATCTTCTTCGATACGGACGGAGAGCCTCACCCACACCCATTGAGGGCTCCCATAAGGGCTGATGTTATCTAGTTAAAATAAGATATTGAATTATATACATCCCTAAAAGAAGTCAAGACAATCTCGGAGGTGAGTAATGGAATTTTTTAAAAACCTGACAGTTCTGTCCCTGGAACAGGCAACGGTCCTGCCATATTTAACATATCGATTGGCTCATGACGGAATTAACGTGATCCGGCTGGAACACCCCGTATATGGAGACCCGAACAGACTGGTTGGCTGGAACCTGTTAAATGAAGAGCGAATGAACACCTATTACCTCTGTATCAACTCCGGTAAAAAAGCCATGACGCTCAATCTGGCGGACCCCGCCGGCCAAAAAATTTTCCGTGATTTAATTCAGGAATTAAAGGTCGACGTCTTTGCCACCAACCAGCTTCCGCGCAACTATGAAAAACTGGGAATCGATTATGAGACCATAAAGGCTCTCAAGCCGGACATTATCTGGCTGGGCATCACGGGTTTCGGACCGCAAAGCAATGAGCCGGCCTATGATCCGATCTTGCAGGCCAGATCGGGCCTGATGGACCTGACCGGCGAAAAGGAAGGTGAACCCTATGTAACCGGCATTCCGCTTCCCGACATGGGCACCAGTGAACACTGTTACGGGCTGGTAATGAAGGCGCTTTACAAACGAGAGGTCACCGGTGAAGGGTCTTGTATGAATATGTCCATGTATGAATCCTCCCTGTCCTGGATAACCATTCCCATTACCTTTACCAGTCTGGGGCGAACGATCACCCGTCGGGGGAATACGCATGAATTTTTTGCCCCCCTATCCGTTTATAGAACAAACGATGGGTACATCTACCTGGCAGTGGGCAATGACCGCCAGTGGAAAGCAATGGTGTCCCAGGAGATCTTTCAGTCACTTGATAAACCCGAATATGAGACCAACGCGGGTCGAATCGGAAACGTCCCGAAGATGAACAGTGCCATCAATGCGATTACAAAAAATCATTCATCGGCGGAGCTGATCGAGCTGTTTAATGCCATTACGGTCCCGGTGAGCAAAATAAATTCAATTCCCGAGGTGCTGGCAGATCCGCTGGTGCAGCAACGCCTATTATCTGCTGAAGACCCGGTAACCGGCACAAAAATCACGATGCCCCCGGCCCCTAATCTGACGCCCTACCTTGAGGGATTGAACCGCCAGCTTTCATTTCCGCCGCGATTTGGTGAGCACAACAAAGAGATCATTGGTGGGATTCTGGGATATTCAGATGAAGAATTGAAGCAGTTTAAGGAGCGCAAAATCATTTAACACGCTAAAGCGCTCCGGATCTTTTCATCAACGCTGCATTTTTTTGGCGGCATCCGCAACCGCCTCAACAATTTTAGTATAACCGGTGCAGCGGCAGATATTACCGGATAGCGCCTGGCGGATCTCTTTTTCTGTGGGATTGGGATTTTTATCTAAAAATCCCTTGGTGGTCATCACCATGCCGGCGGTGCAAAATCCACACTGCACCGCCCCTTTGTCTAAAAATGACTCCTGGACGGGATGCAGTTCGCCTTCGGCGCTTTCCAATCCCTCTATTGTCGTAATTTCCTTTCCTTCAGCATCCACCGCCAGCGTCAAACAAGAGCTGACCGGCAACCCGTCCAACAGCACCGTGCAGGAACCGCACACGCCCATATCGCAAGCTGTTTTTGTTCCGGTTAACTCCAGTTTGCTGCGCAATACATCGGCCAAAAATTCATTGGGCCCTACCGCTATCCGGTATTTGTCACCATTGATCGATAACTCCACATATCGCTGATCCATATCTGCTCCCCTCTTCTCGTGTCGAGTCCCGCAAGCAATTTACAAAACACTATTTTAGGTGTCAGGTGTCAGAAAACCGATGACAGAGAACAGCGTTCAGGTTGAGTGCTTCATCTTCCAGTTTTTTGCCATCTGTCCTCTGCTGTCTGACCTCTGTCCTCAGAAAGCTGACACCTGAAAGCATAGACATTGATTTGTAAAATGTTTGCGGGACATGATACTAGCTAGAACTTGAAGCCCTTGAATAGGCCTCCGCAAACACCCGCTGCAAAAACACGGCTGCTATCTGCTTTTTGTAATCCACTGTAAAATGATACTCCTCAACCGGATCAATCGTTGCCTTGATGATGTCGCCGATCTTTTGACGAATATCCGGATGATCTTCCTTGCCCGCTAGAAATTGTTCAGCCGCTTCAAGTCGCAAACAGCAGTTGCCCACCCCGCTGAGGCCAATCCGGGCTGAGCGAATCGTCTTTTTGTCTTCTGCCAAATCAATCAGAACCGCCACTCCCGGCATGGCTTTGTCCATGGCTTTGCGAACCTCAAAGCGGGTATAAAAACCTTTGGCTGTTTCAGGCGGAAGCGGCACAATGATTTCCTTAAGGACCTCGTCGGGCTCCAGTACGGTTTCAAAATAATCTTTAAAGAAGGCGGCCAGTTCAATTTCCCGCTCACCCTGGTTGCCCATCACCACCACCCGCGCCTCTAACGCCAGCAAGGCCGGCGCCGCGTCGGAAGTTGGGTCCGCATGTGCCAGGGTGCCGCCGATAGTGGCCATGTTGCGAATGCGATTTGTGGCCACATAGCTCAGGGCTTCTGAAAGCAGCGGCAGTTTTTCCTCAACAAGAAGCGTGCCCTTGACTTCATTATGGGTGGCCAGGGTGCCGATGCGCACCGCCCCGTTTTCTTGCTCGATCGTTTTTAATCCCGGAATTTTTTTGATATTGACCAGCACCTGGGGAAAATAAAGGTTCTGTTTCATCAAAAGCAAAATGCCGCACCCGCCGGCCAGCACGCGTACCTCTTCACCGGATGCCAGTGTCTGAACCACTTCTTCAAGGCTTTTGGCCTCGAAATATTCAAAGGACTGCATTTATACCTCCTTGGCCGCCGCCATGTCCGTTTCGGTTTTCTCAATTTCCGTCTTCAGTTTCTGACTGAACGCTTTCATCATTTGCTTGGCTTTGCCCTTGATCACACTGCGGCCCAGAGTTGCCAATTTGCCCATCAACGTCACTTCACTCTTATACCGTATCTCGGTCCGGGTGGCCGATATGTCTACCAACTCCATGGTATTGACCTGCTTTAGCCGGCTGGCGATCTTGCTGTCTTTGCCTTCAAAAACAGACATCAGACGAACCGGTTCCTCCGCTTCCATAATCTTGACTGCCAGATTAAAAGTGGCCGACAGGAATCCCACCCGGGTTTTAACCCGCACCGAATAGGTATCATCGGATTCAGCAACAACCTGTTCCACCCCGGGAACGCAGCGACTCATCTTCTCCGGATCCCATATATATGCCCATACGGCGGGCCGTGAGGCTTCGATTAAAAAGTGGTCTTCAAAAATCATTTAGATCATCCTCTTGGCGTTCGAACTGCATTGTATCAACCGATCCAACAGTCGGACCTCTCGAATACACACGATCCTATCCGGTTTTTTTCTTTTTAATGATCGCTTGATAAACCTTCTCCGGCGTCATCGGCAAAGAATAGAGGCGCACACCCACCGCATCATAAATGGCATTGGCGATAGCGGGCGCTAGTGCGATGGAAGCACATTCACCAATTCCTTTGGCACCAAAAGGTCCTTCCGGATCGTCGGTTTCCACCATCTTAATCTGAAGCGGCGGTGCGTCAAGGCTTGTCGGCAGATGGTAATCGGCAAACGTCGGATTGATGACCCGGCCCTCCTCTATCTCGCTCTCCTCAAACAGGGCGTAACCTAATCCCATAACAACGCCACCTTCAATCTGGCCTTCGAGCCCGACGGGATTAATGGTCTTGCCGATATCGTGGGCCACCGAGGCATTGATGACCGTGACCTTTCCGGTTTCGGTATCCACTTCAACTTCCACCGCCTGGCCGGCAAACGTATATGCCGCCGATACATTTCCGTGCGAGTCCTTGGGACTCAACAGGGTTGTCGGCGGGTCATAAAATCCTTTCCCGACAATGAGATCACCGCCGCTCTGGAAGTGTTTTCGCCGAACCACCTTTTCAAAGGGCATACCCTTGCTCGGTGCATCCTTTGGGAAAACAACGCCGTCATAAATATCGAGATCCTCGGGGGATATTTCGAAAACTTCACCGGCGGCCTCCAGCAGCTGTTTGCGGGCATCACGGGCGGCAAATAACGCGGCTTTACCCCCGATAAAGGTCGTGCGGCTGGCGTGACAGCCAACATCCCAGGGCGTAACATCGGTATCGTTATTGACAAGGGATATGCGGTCATAGGGTACGCCCAGGACATCCGCCACAATCTGGCAAAGAGAGGTATCGGATCCCTGCCCGATCTCGGAAGCTCCGGTCAAGAGAAAGACATTGCCGAAATCATCAATTTTAACAATGGCCCCGCAGCCATCGGATCGATAGATGCGAGATCCGCCGCCGACATGCCACATCCCGGCCAGGCCAATACCCCGCACTTTATTGGGCGCCGGTGAGGTTTGCTTTCCCCTTTTTTCCTTCCATCCGATTCCTTCTGAAGCCGCATCCAAACATTCAATGTATCCGCAACTGGTAATCCCGATTCCCTGCTCGGTGGTTTTGTAAGGCTCATTGGCATTGATTTTGCGAAATTCCACGGCATCCATCCCCAATTCTTCGGCCAGCATGTCCATTTGGGACTCAAGCGCGAAGTGAGCCTGGGGATTACCGTACCCGCGCATCGATCCGCAGATCGGCATATTGGTATAAACGGGTGTGCACAGGAAGTCGATATGCGGCACCTCATAAAATGAACCGAACGTTTGAACCATTGTCCAGGAGGAAAGCGGCCCCCAGGAAACATAAGCGCCGGCGTTCATTAAAATATCGACTTTGCGCGCCATCAGTTTACCGTCTTTGGTAACGCCGTGCTTCAAATTAATCTGAGCCGCCTGTCTTTTGCAGGCAATGCTAAATTCCTCTTCCCGCGTAAATACGATTTTAACAGGCCTAGCTGCTTTTTGAGCCAGCAGCACCGTAATGACCTCAAAGGCGTACATGTCGAGTGCTTTACCAAAAGCGCCCCCGATGGCCGGTTGCAGAATACGAATATCGCGACCGTTGATGCCCATGGCATCGGCAATATCCCGCTGAAGAATGAACGGTACCTGAGTTGGCGACCAGACGGTAAGTTTGCCGGAGGCATTAAAAGACGCCGCACAAAAATACGTGCCCATGGTGCAATGTTGCATATGCTGAAGATGATAGGTTTCCTCCAGCACGATATCGGATTTGGCAAAGCCTTCCTCAATGTCCCCTTTGCGGTAGGTGCGGCAAATTTCATCAATGCGGTTGGATTTGCGCCCTTCATGGAGAATCGGGGCTCCCTCGGCCAGCGCCTCTTCGGGCGTAAAAACAGCGGGAAGCTCTTCATAGTCGACTTCAATTAACCCTAAGGCTTCTTCGGCTGCTTCTTCAGATTCTGCTGCCACAGCCGCGATCTCGTCACCGGCCCAGCGCACGATCCCTTTGTTTATGGGCATATTATCCTTGATAAACCCGATTCGAATATCGGGGATGTCGTCTCCGGTCAGGATGACTCTGACACCGGGTACCCGCCTGGCCTTGCCGGTATCAATTGAGCGGATTTTTGCATGGGGGTACGGGCTGTACAAAATCTTTCCATACAGCATTCTGGGCAGAACAAGGTCCTGTCCGTAAATGGCGCGTCCGGTAACCTTTTCACGGCCGTCTTTTTTACGCAGTCTTTTCCCGATATAATTCAATGACGTCATCGAACCCGTTCCCTTTCCGCACGCTTGCCGTTATCTTTCATATTTCAAGTTAAAAAAATCTCGTACGCCGATGTATGCATGATTCGTTCAGGAAGGCGGGGACACATTTTCCTGAACATAGTTGACGATTTCCTTCAGTGGGGTTCCGGGTAAAAACACTTTTTTTACACCCATCTCAACCAGTTCTTGAACGTGACGCTTCAAGATAATGCCGCCCACCAGTATCGGGATATCCGCCCGGCCTTTTTTTTTTAGCCCCTGGATTATCTTTGGCGCCAGGACCAGATGATCACCGGCCAAAAAGCTGAGACCCAGCAAATCCACGTCTTCCTGCACGGCAGCGTGGATCACCTGGTCCACGCTTTGTCGGATTCCGGTGTAGATCACCTCCAAGCCTGCATCCCGCAAGGTCCGGGCAACTATTTTAGCGCCGCGGTCATGACTGTCGAGCCCAACTTTCGCAATCAGAACACGCGTCTTCTGTTTTTGCATGGCATGTTTCCCGTTTTTCTGTTTGTGTTTTTAGAATCCATCTCAAACGCGGGAAAACCCGGCCCCGCCGCGATCTTGAACCAAAATCCTATTTTTGAAATGGGTTCTATATATAACCGGGCGGGCTGTACTCCCCCCATTTTTCCCGCATGACGCCGCATATTTCGCCAAGGCTGGCGTAACATTGGACAGCATCGATGATATACGGCATCAGATTTACTTTTTGATCGATGGCACGATCTAACTCCTGCAAAGCCTGATCGACCTGTTTCGCATCCCTTTTGGCCTTTACCTGTGCCAGTTTTTCCTGCTGAATTTTCTCAATCCGTTGATCGTATTCAAATATATCCTGCTGCTCAACATCTTCTTCCTCAGGCATGACGAACTTGTTCAGCCCCACGATGACTTTCTCTCCGCTGTCGACCTTGCGCTGAAATTCAACACTGGCTTCCTGAATCTCTCTGAAAACAAAACCGTTTTCAATGGCTTTAAGCATCCCTCCCATTTCATCGATTTTATTTAAATATTCCGAGGTTCGTTTTTCGATTTCATCGGTTAAGGCTTCGACGTAATAGGAACCGGCCAGGGGATCGATGGTGTTACAAAGGCCGCTTTCGTGGGCCAGGATCTGTTGGGTCCTTAATGCCAGACGCGCGGAGTCTTGGGTCGGAATGGCATAACCCTCATCCCAGCAGGCCGTATGGATTGCTTGATGGCCGCCCAAAACCCCCATCAGGGCATGCATGGCGATACGAACAATATTATTCTGCGGTTGCTGGGGCGTCAGGGTTGATCCGCACGACCCGCTGTATGTCCTGAACAGGCAGCTCTTGGGGTTTTGAGCATTAAAACGTTCTTTGACAATTTTTGCGAACATACGTCTGGCAGCCCTGTATTTGGCCACTTCCTCGAATAAATCCCGGTGGCATGACAGGCTGTAGGACAATCGGGGCGCAAAATCATCCACATCCAGACCGCGTTCCAGCGCATTTTCGATATAGAGGATTGCATCTGCCAGGGTAAAAGCCAGTTCCAGGATGGCATTTGCACCGGCTTCTCTGAAATGATATCCGGTAATACTGAGGGTATTCCACCTTGGAACATGTTTGTAACAATACTCAATGACATCCATGGTCAGCTTCAGGCTCGGCTCCGGCGGGAAGATATAGGTTCCTCTGGCAATAAATTCTTTTAAAATATCGTTCTGGGTGGTGCCCATCAACTTTTCTTTGGGGACACCCTGCTTCTCCCCGACGGCGATGTACATGGCCAGCAAAACGGTGGCCGGCGAATTGATGGTCATGGAGGTTGAAACCCGGTCTAACGGGATATCATTGAAAATGATCTCCATATCCGCCAGCGTGTCGACGGCCACCCCAACGCGACCCACTGCCCCTTCTGACATCGGGTGGTCGGAATCATATCCAACCTGGGTGGGCAGATCGAAAGCAACGGACAATCCCGGCATTCCCTGTTCCAGAAGATAGCGAAAGCGTTTATTGGTATCTTCCGCCGTGCCAAATCCGGCATAATTTCGCATGGTCCAGAGACGTCCGCGATACATCGTGGGATAAACCCCGCGGGTATAGGGATATTCTCCGGGGTAACCCAGATCGCGATTATAATCTGCCTCCGGCAAATCCAATGGTGTGTAAAGGCGTTTAACCGGGATGCCGCTTTCGGTGGTAAAGACGGTCTCACGTTCAGCGGTTTTATCTAATACACGCTTAAGCGCAGTTTGTTCCCACGTTTTCATTTCCTTATTTATCTGTTCTTGATCCACCGTTATTCACCTACGTGATTACTTGCCAAAAGGAAACAATTCATAAAAGGCCAATTGTCTCTTCTTCCATGGACAGACAATTGAGACACGTATCCCGTCCACTGCGTACATGCATTCGGACAATTTCAACGCTCTTTAGCACATCCTTCCGCTTCATCCTTTCGACCAGCTCGTGATGCTCTTCTACTGCCACCGGCATCCTTGAAGAATCGCAATTGTCCAGACGGAAGCGAAGATTGACGTGCTCCAAATTGGTCCTCAGCATCTTCTCCAGAGCCTTATTTTTGGTCATCGCCGCGATCTGGACATGAAATTCAGCATCCACCATGAATTTTTTGGGAGTGTAGCTGTCGGGCATGTAGTGCCGATGATTCCGAAATTTTTCCTCCAGTATTTCAAAATCTTCAGGCTCAGCTCTTTCGATGGCTTTTTCAACGGCGTAGGACTCGAGTGCTTCGCGCACCCCGAAAAGGTCCCAGAGTTCCTGAAGATCGATGGGTTTTACCTGAAAGCCGCGGAAGGCCTCGGAAACAAGAAACCCCTCCTGTTCGAGACGAGTCAGGGCATTGATAATCGGGGTTCTGGACATATCAAAAAGTTTGCACAAATCACTGTAAACCAGTCGCTGTCCAGGGATGACCTTTTGCTGAAAGATCATCTGCTTGATTTTACGGTATGCGTCCTCTATAAGGGTCTTGTTTTCTTTGTCATTTTTCATCGTCATTTTCTTTCGTGAACGGTTAAATTTAATTTCACTTTTAATTCAATAATTAATCCCTGTCAAGAAAAAAGTCCTTGTTCAGTGCAGGATTCGAAGCAACGAAACCGCATGGTTTTAAATAGATATTACTATATAATTCAATGTATTTTACGAATTTTTGATCGTGAGTGACGCATTATTTGACAAAGTCTCAATCCAATGATCATCGTAAAAAGAATTCAATATTTAATTAAATTTATGGTGAATTGATTCGTTTTCTCTGGGCAAATCAAATCACCGCCTGCCAGATCATTTATGATTCATTGTCTGTTATCCATTATCCATTATGACGTATTTCCAAAAAATATTTCAAAATCGGAATCTGGCCTTGCTCTGGCTGGGGCAGATGGCCTCTCAGAGCGGCGATTCCATCTATCAAATCGGGTTGCTGTGGCTGGTCCTTGAGCTTTCCGGATCCGCCTCAGTCACCGGCATGGTTGCCATGGCTTCGTATTTGCCTGCCGTTCTGCTTTCAATGGTTGCCGGTGTTACGGCTGATCATAACGATCGAAGAAAAATAATGCTGGTAGCTGATGCGTTTCGCTTTATTCTGGTCTTTTTGATCCCCATCGCTTTTTTTGCCGATTTCTTAAATCCTCAATTCCTGGGAGTCAATGCCTTTGCCATTGCGATAGCAGCGACCTTTTTCAGCCCCGCCAGAGACGCTTTTGTACCGCAGATCGTTGCCAAAGAAGACCTATTGAAAGCGAACTCGCTCATACAGACATCCTGGCAAATTTCGCTGCTGCTCGGCCCTGCTATCGCGGGTGTCTTGCTGCATTATTTCGGAAACGTTCATCTCTTTACGGCCTGTTCTTCGGCCTATTTATTTTCGTTTATCCTCGTATTCTTTATTCGGCCGGCCCGCAGATTCTCAGGAACCACCAAAGGCGCCACCGGTCTGAAAGAAGTCAGGGATGGACTGCTGTTCGCTTTAAGACATTCGGTGATCTTTCCACTGTTGCTGATCACCATAGCCGACAATCTTTTGATCATGGGGCCGGCAATTGTCGGCACCCCGGTGTTCGTTAGAGAAACCCTCGGGTTGGACGCAGCAGCCTACGCGATAATCATGTCTTGTTTTGCAGTTGGAACCCTTATCGGCAGCGGCGGCCTTTTTCTTTTCGGGGGCCGTTTCAAAAAGGGCCATCTCCTGCTAACCGGAATAATCTGGGATGGTATTACTTTTGTCCCGCTTTATTTTGTTCAATCTCTGAGCGTCGCGGCTGTTCTCGCAACCATTCACGCTGTCGCGATCCCGCTGCTGGTCGTACCCCGAACATCGTTGATTCAAGATATCGTCCCAGCCAATATGACCGGTCGAATTTTTGCCTTGATGCATCTTTCGGTGGTGGGAATGTCGGCAATATCTGCGGGACTATCGGGTTTGATCCTGGAATGGATAAATGCACCCACTCTATTTTTGCTGATTGGAATCGGAGGTGGATTATGTGGGCTGGCTGGATGGGTTTTTGCTAAGGATTTGAGAATGTCCGATTGATCCACAAACGCACCGGCACTTTTTAAGCTGGCAAGCGGCCGACGCTAAAACGAGGGCGAAGCAAGCCTGCTCGGCCCAGATGTGAAAAGAAAACGTCCGGGTCTGTCCGGATGGGACGCTGACCACCCGTACCTTTCTGTTCAAGCGTTTTTCTTTTTAAAGTTCGCCATGAATTCTGCCAGTTTTTCGGCTCCTTCCAGCGGCATGGCATTGTACATAGATGCCCGGCAACCGCCAACAGAACGGTGGCCCTTCAGGCCGGAAAAATTGGCGTCTAGCGCTTCGGCAATAAACGTTGTCTCCAGCTCTTCTGTGGGCAGGCGGAAACAAACATTCATGCGGGAGCGAGAGGCTTTGTCCACCGGGCAGCGGTACCAGCCATCCGAGCTGTCGATGGTGTCGTAAAGCGCGCCGGAGCGTGCCAGCGCCCTTTTTTCCATTTCGGCCAGGCCGCCCTCGGATTTTACCCAGTCAATGGTGAGCTTCATCATATAAATGGCAAACACCGGGGGCGTGTTATACAGCGAGTCTTTCGCGGCATGCGTTTTATAAGACAGATAGGCCGGCAGCCCGTCTTTACATTTCTCTAAAAGGGCTTTATTGATGATAACCAGCGCCAGGCCGGCAGGGCCCAGATTCTTTTGAGCACCGGCAAAAGCCAGGTCGAGCTTTTTCCATTCGATCGGTCGCGACATGATGTGAGAAGACATATCCGCTACAAGCGGCACCTGAGACGTGTCCGGATAGGCGTGGTACTCGATTCCGCCGATGGTCTCGTTGCCGCAAATGTGGAGATAAGCGGCATCTTCTCCGACTTCATACTCATCGTTGCCGGGGATGCGCGTAAAATTTTCAGACGCTCCGGTCCAGACAATGCGGGTCGGTCCTATCTTTTCGGCATCGGCAATCGCTTTTTTGACCCAGGTCCCGGTATTGAGAAATTCTGCACTTTTGCCATCGATCACAAGATTCAAAGGAACCATTGCAAACTGCAACGTGGCCCCGCCCTGGATGAACAGAACATCGTGGCTTTCCGGTACGTTCAGCACTTCACGGATATTGGCGATGGCGGCATAGTGCACATCATCGTAATGTTTGCCCCGGTGACTCATTTCGGTCAGGGACATTCCAGCACCCTGGTAATCAACGAACTCGGTCTGCGCTTTTTCGAGCGCGGGCAGCGGCAACGTGCAGGGCCCGGCTGAAAAATTGAATATTCTGTTTGCCATCTTCTATTCCTCCCCTAATTTTAAACGATCGATTTTGGGTTAATTTGGCCTTTCCCCATAGATGAATGTGTTCTTATTTTAAACAAAAACGTTGTTTGAATTCAAGACGGTAGATTCTATTTGCCAGGTGAATCTGATTCCACTCAATTTAATTTTTTATTTAATTTAATTTGATAAAAGAGTCAAGATAATATCATCGATTCAGCAGTGGTAAAATTAAAAAAAATCGGAATACCGCAAATTAAATTTACAATAGTAATTTCAAATATTTGATAATATTTTAGTTTTTGGTAAAACCTGGGTGATAATTTTCAAGCCAGATTAATTTTTTCCTTGACCTGAAGCCATCTTATCCATATAACCGATAAAAAATAATTCAAAAATTAATTAACTTTGATGGCGTGCCCAATCAAATCGACTTTGACACCCATCGCCCTTTCGTCTATATTGCTTCGACCTTAAACCGCAATGGTAAACGTTAAATGATAACGGTGATTACCTGATGAAATCCGACATCTCGGAACGCTGGATGAATATATATTCCGTATTCGATTTGGGAGACGATTAAATGCATCTTAAGAATATAACGCTTTTTCCTGAAAAATATCCGACCAAAGACCATTATCCGTTCAATCAGGCTATTTTCCAAAAAACTTCCAGCATCGAGTTTCGTACACCGGTAACTTTTTTCGTAGGTGAAAATGGAACGGGGAAATCTACGTTGCTCACCGCCATATGTAAAAAGTGCAACATCCCAATTTGGCAAGGTCTTGGCGGCACCCGATATAAGCCCAATCCCTATGAAAAAGTACTATACCTCTTTATGGCTGTAAAGTGGACGAATGGGAGTGTGCCGGGATCATTTTTCTCCTCTGCGACGTTCAAGGATTTTGCCAAATACCTGGATGAAGGCGCCACCGTAAATCCGGAAATATTTAAATATTTTGGCGGAGAATCTTTAATCACCCAGTCCCACGGTCAATCGCTGATGTCGCTTTTCAGGGGTCGCTATAAAATCAAAGGCCTCTATTTTTTAGATGAACCCGAAACAGCGCTGTCCCCCAAAAGTCAGCTGGAGTTGTTGACCATATTAAATGATATGAGCATAGCCGGTCATGCCCAATTTATTATTGCGACCCATTCTCCGATTTTATTGGCGTGTCCGGGTGCGGATATCTATAGTTTTGACCAAATGCCCGTTAAACGGGTGACTTACGAAGAAACGGAACATTATAAAATTTACAAAGATTTTATGCAAAATCAAGACCCCTATCTGCCGAATAAATAAATTCTGAATTTGAACCATTGGAGGTAATCATGCACAAGCTATTAACCGATTCGCCGGGTAAAGCCATGTTCCTTCTGGGCAATGAAGCCATTGCCCGGGGGGCCCTTGAGGCCGGAATGTCGTTTGCCACCTGCTACCCGGGAACCCCCTCGTCTGAAATCCCCGCCCAATTTTTTGACATCAGTCAGGAGACGGACCTTTACTTTGAGTACTCAACCAATGAGAAAGTCGCGATGGAAGTGGGTTCAGCTGCGGCTGCCAGTGGTCTCAGAACGATGGTCACCATGAAACAGGTCGGGCTCAATGTGGCCGCCGACCCCTTGATGTCCCTGGCATATGTCGGCGTAGAGGGGGGCATGGTCATCGTTAACGCTGACGACCCCTATCTTTTCTCGAGTCAAACTGAACAGGACAACCGGCAGTATGCCCGTCTCGCCGGTATTCCTTTACTGGAACCCACCAATGCGCAAGAAATGAAAGATGTCGCTGTCCTGGCCTTCGACCTATCCGAAACGCTCAAGCTGCCGGTCCTTTTACGAACCACCACGCGTTTGAATCATATCCGGGGCAAAGTCGAGCTGGGTGAATTAAAACCGGTCAAAACAAAGGGCCGATTCGAAAAGAACCCCGCTCAATGGGTCACCATGCCGGCCCATTCCCGGGTGCTTCATAAGCACCTTTTGCAAAAATATCAACAGGCACAGGAAATCGCTGAATCCTGGGCGTACAACGAAATCATCGGCAAGGGGAAATGGGGAATTGTGGCCAACGGCGTGAGCTTCAATTACGTGATGGATGCCGTCTCGGAT
>JBFFCW010000018.1:0-21741 GCA_041559695.1 Desulfobacterales bacterium | reverse complement strand
TCCTGTTCGATGCTGTCGGCAACTTGAACCAATTTATCTATTTTCTCTTTCATCTATCTGATATTCTTTATTTTTTAGCCATATTGGTATCATAAATGCTGATCCAGCCTCGACTCTTTCCATAAACAACCTCAAACCATTTTACCTTGATTGTGCCGATCACAAAATCTTCAGTGTTTTCAACTGTTAAAACAGTTCCTTCGGGTATCCGGGTGATATGCTGGTCCGGTCCGCAGGCGGGAAGCGGGCATAATCGGGCTTCAACTCCGGGTGTTACAACGGTTACTTTATCTCCCGGCCTGATCTCATCGGCATGAATCTCCGGCGCAGACGAACCGATTAACAAATGGCATAGAAACACCAAAAAGCAGATGAGAGCGGTGTTATACCGACGCCATCCAATTCTAATTTGCTGGTCGTCCAGTCTAATCGTTCTCATTAGCCAAAAAAAGCGCCTATGAGCGTATAAGGATATCGGTTTTGTCGAACTCATCTTGTCTTGTCGTATACATGCAGCCCGCCAGAAGCATTAACGTAAAACCAGTGATGCTGACGTAAATTATGAGATAGTTCGTTTAATAAGGTTTTAGTGAAGAAGAAACACTTTAATTACCAGTGCAACGCCAAGCCAACAGCCGGAGATAACCACCGCCAGCCAGACGATTCGGGTCCAATGAGAGGACATCCAACTGCGCTGCATCACGGAACCAACTGAGATCACATGTAACGAAACCGGGAGGCTCAGCGCAATCGCATAAAGATTGCTTATCCACGATTGCTGCGATTCGGGGAAAAGCTGTGCCACTAAAGAACCGTTAGCCGCATGATAAATAACCCTCACGAGCATCAGCAACCCTGCAGCTACGGCAATATTCGCGATTATCCGGATAATATTCCTGGGTATTATATCGATCTGTCGAAGCCTTCCTGAGCTTTTTGGTGCGAAAAATTCGTTACGCTTTTTCTAAGGTTCGCTGAAGCCTGGTTTTCGCTATTAGAAAATGATCATTAATTTCTGTCAACAGCTAAAGCAAGAAAAAAGCGAACACTGCTTTCGGGGACTGAAAGCCCCTGCCAGGCCTTGAGAAAAACACTGTTGCCCATAAAACAATTCTTGACATTTGTACATTGTATACCGTATACAAAAACCTGTTGAATCCACACCTTATTGAATCGGCGGCTCTGAAACAAACAGCCTCACAACCTTTGACCCCCAACTCAAATGCCAATGGAGATGACAATGGATTTTTTCAAGGACCTTACGGTGGTTTCTCTGGAGCAGGCGACGGTGCTGCCGTATTTAACCTACCGCTTGGCGCAGGATGGAATGAATATCATTCGCCTGGAACATCCGGTTTACGGTGATCCCAATCGCTTCATCGGTGAAAATGTTCTCGATGAGAAACGAATGAATTCATACTTTTTGTGTATCAACGCCGGCAAGAAAGCGTTGACGCTGAATCTGGCAGAGGATGAGGGGCAGAAAATTTTTCATTCTTTGATCAAAGAGCTCGATGTGGATATTTTTGCGACCAATCAGCTTCCTAAAAATTATCAGAAGCTGGGAATTGATTACGACAGCTTGAAATCTCTCAAACCGGATATCATCTGGCTGGGGGTAACCGGGTTCGGCCCGGACAGCAATGAAGCCGCTTACGATCCAATATTGCAGGCCCGATCGGGTTTAATGGAATTGACCGGTGAAGCCGAAGGCGACCCCCAGGTTGTGGGCATTCCCCTGCCGGATATGGGCACCAGTGAGCATGCTTATGGACGGGTGATGAAAGCGCTTTACAAACGCCAGTTGACCGGTAAGGGCAGTTGCATCAATATGGCCATGTTTGAATCGTCGGTATCATGGCTTACCGTGCCGATCACCTTGTCCGGCAGTTTTGGAAAAAGTATCAGCCGCCGGGGAAACACGCATGAATTCTTTGCGCCGGTCTCGGTTTATCAGACCCAGAATGGGTTTGTCTACCTGGCGGTTGGTAACGACCGTCAGTGGAAAACAATGGTATCCCAGGAAATGTTTAAAAGTCTGGATCAGCCGGCTTATGAAAAAAATGAAGGCCGCATAAAGGATGTGAAAAAATTAAATCAGGCGATAAATGCGATTACCCGCCATCATACCTCGGAAGATCTGATTGAATTGTTTACCGCCATCACCGTTCCCATCAGTAAGATCAAACGGGTCGATGAGGTGATTAAAGATCCGTTGGTCGAACGGCGACTGCTGCATGCCCAGGATCCTGCTACCGGCACCCGCATTACCCTGGCGCCTCCGCCGAACATGACATCGTTTTTAGAAAAATCCAATCGTCGGCTTTCTTTTCCCCCGCGATTCGGTGAACAAAACAGCGAAATATACGGCAAAAAATTGGGATATTCCGATGATGATCTTAACCGCCTGAAAGAAAATGGCGTTATTTAATTAAGAGAAAAAATTTAAGGTAACACCATGAGAAAAAGGGCAGCGTTAAATGACTTGGATCTTGGGCCGCTGCAGGCGTTTCAGGAGCGAAAATCTTTAGGAGAGCATGTTTTTGAAAGCCTAAAGCATTCGATTGTCAGGGGAAAAATTTCCCCGGGTGAATGGCTGGTCGAAAGCCATATTGCCGAAACTCTGGGAATCAGCCGAACGCCGGTGCGGGAGGCAATTCACAAGCTTGAACGTGAAGGGCTCATCGAGCGTCAACCCCGGGGGGGATTTACGGTTCTGGGTCTTGACCGCGACGATATCGAAGAGACCTTCGGTATTCGCAGCGTGCTGGAAGGCTATGCCGCCCGGCTGGCCGCTGTCAAGCATGATGCGCAAGAACTGGAACAACTGGAAAACAAAATCGATGAATTTCAAAATGCGCTGGATCGCAAAAAGATGAATTTGCTGCCGGCAATCAATACGGAATTTCATGACCTGTTATACAGCCTGAGCAAAAGCCCCAAACTGATCAACATAATTAATGGCCTGCGTGATCAAATTTACCGCTACCGGCAAATGATCCTTAAAGAAAGAAAATTTGCATCGACCAGCAACCTGGACCACAAAAAGATGTTGCAATACATTCGCAAACGGGATGCGGAAGGTGCGGAGCGCCTGGTGCGGGTTCACATCTTGAGAGGGCAGGAAATGGTTTTAAAGGAATATGACCGGCAGCGGCTGGAGTAAACAGGAGAATCCTTAGGGGAAAGTGAATATGGCCACAAAGAAAATAAAAATACTGATTGGCAAACCCGGTCTGGATGGACATGATCGCGGAGCCAAGGTCACCGCTCTGGCGTTAAGAGATGCCGGTATGGAAGTTATTTATACCGGACTCCACCAAACCGTTGAGCAAATTGTCAGAACGGCCGTACAGGAAGCCGTGGATGTGGTCGGTTTAAGCATTATGTCCGGCGCCCACATCCCCATTTGCCAGAAGCTTTTAGAGATGATGAAGGCTGAAGGACTTCAGGAAATTCCGGTGGTCGTGGGGGGCGTTATCCCCAAGCAGGATATTCCCAAACTAAGTGAACAGGGCATTGCCGGTGTTTTTCCCGGAGGCACGCCCTTTGATGAGATTGTGGCCGGAATTAATCAAGTCGTTACTTAATTGTAAATTGTTTTTTAAAAAAGTGAGCTAAAGTGACTAAAGCGATCTAAAATGCCTAAAGTTAAGGAATTCTGCCTATTTTATGATGAAAAGATGGCGCATCATGCAGCGCAAGCGCCTGCGCTGCGTGTGCGACACCACAACGTTAGACACTTTAGCCCATTTTAGTTTATTTCAGGCACTTTTAAGGAGTCATTATGGGAGTTGCAAAATACATTAAAGACGAAAAAGATGCCATTAAAGAGGTCATTTACCAATCGGGCATCAAGATTAAACCGGTTTACACCCCCCAGGATCTCGCAGAAGCGGGTTTTGATTACGAAAATGATCTGGGCAATCCCGGAGAATATCCTTTCACCCGCAGCTTACACCCCCAGGGATACCGTTCCCGGGCCTGGACCACCCGGCAGTACACCGGTTTTGGCACGCCGCAGGAGACCAATGAACGCTTTAAGCTAATGATTTCACACGGACAAACCGGTTTGAATGTCGCTTTCGATTTACCGACGCAGATGGGATACGATTCGGATGATCCCAAGGCCCTGGGGGAGGTCGGTCGGGTAGGGATGGCCATCGATTCGCTGCGTGACTTTGAAATCGCTTTCGAGGGCATACCGCTGGATCGCATCGGATCAGGGCTAACTATCAATGCGGTCGCCTCGATTATGCTGGCCATGTATCAGGCCACGGCGGAAAAATTCGGCTATCCGAAAGAAAAAATCAGTGCCACCCCGCAAAACGATATCCTCAAAGAAATGATCGGGCGCGGCGCCTGGATATTTCCGGTTGAAAACGCCGTGCGTTTGGTGGGTGACAGCATTGAATATTCGGTCAGAGAACTGCCGCGCTGCAATCCGGTCAGCATCTGCGGTTATCATATCCGCGAATCCGGGGCCAACCCGGCGCAGGAAGTCGCCTGTGCTTTTGAAATCGCCAGGGCTTATATCGAAAATGTTAAGTCAAGAGGATTGGCGGTTGAAGATTTCGTAGGTCGGTTTTCATTTAACCTGAATGTCTTTGGCAATCTGTGGGAACAGATCGCTAAATTCCGGGCGGCCCGCAAACTGTGGGCAAAGATGCTGAAGGAAGAATATGGTGTTCAGGAAAAGAAAAAGTTATTTCTTAGAGGGCTTTTCGGCGGTGGCGGCAGCGGTCTGACCAAAGATCAGCCGGAAAACAATATTATGCGCGGGGCCTTTTATGCCCTGGGTGCCGCGCTCAGCGGCGCCCAAACCACCGCCCTGTGTTCCTTTGATGAAGCCTACACGATACCAACCCCGAGAGCGGCGTTGTTATCTTTGCGGACCCTTGAAATCATTATGGACGAGGTCGGTCTGCGCGATACGGTTGATCCGCTGGCGGGTTCGTATTTCATCGAGACCCTCACCAAACAGATGGAAGATAAAATCCTGGATGAAATGAAACAGATTCAGAAAGTGGGCGGCATGGTTCACGCGGTCGCCAGCGGTTTTATCCAGCGAAAAGTCGCCCAGCAGGCATACGAATATGAAAGCGGGCTTCAAAAAGGCGAATACATTAAAGTCGGCGTCAACAAATACACGGAAGGCGCCGAAGCGCAAACCGATGTGGAACTTCACGAATACAATGACCAATGGGTCGAGAATCAAAAAACCAGCCTCAAGGAGCTCCGCAAGACCCGTGATAACCGTGAGGTCACGCGTCTGCTGAAAGAACTGGAAAAAGGAGCACGCGATGGCACAAATGTAATGCCGCTCCTGGTCGACTGTTGCCGGGCCTATGCAACCGTGGGAGAAATGTCCGGCGTATTTCGAGATGTTTTCGGTGAATGGCAGGAACCCAGTATTTTCTAAATTGATCGCAGGGGTCAGCAAAGGATAGATTGATTTAATTGTTTGACCCTAGATGCCATTTCATAATTAAAAAACGAAATTCGAAATTCAAATCTGGCAAATAAAACAACGGAATAGATGAGAATTTTAGATGGATAGGAGACACCGGTTGGGAAATGCTTCTTACAGGTTGGGTTGTGACATCGGCGGTACATTTACAGACTTTGTGCTGGTCGATGATGCAACCGGTGAATTTCAGATTAACAAATGTCTGACGACACCGGCGGACCCTTCCGATGCAGTGGAAGAGGGTATCCGCGGTTTGCTGGAACGGGTTCCGGGGTTTATGCCTAAAATTGATGAAATCATCCACGGCACGACCCTGGTGATCAATGCCATTATTGAAAGAAAGGGCGCTAAGACAGCGCTGATCACCACCCGTGGGTTTCGGGATGTTTTGGAGCTTGGGCGCGAGATGCGATATGACGCCTATGACATATTTGCCGAATATCCGGAACCGCTCGTACCGCGGCCGCTGCGCAAAGAAGTAGCCGAGCGAATTACTGCCGACGGCCGTGTTATTGTGAAGTTAAATACCGAAGAGGTTAACCAGGTGCTTGCCGGACTTTGTGATTCGGGGATCGAATCTCTGGCCGTATGCCTGATTAATTCCTATGAGAATCCATCCCACGAAGTCAAGATCAAAGAAATTGTAAACAAAAATGCGCCTGATCTGTTTTTATCTACCTCTTATGAAGTATTACCCCAGATTCGTGAATACGAACGGACCTGCACCACCGCCACCAATGCCTATGTCAAGCCGATTACAGCGAAATACCTGACCAAGCTATCCGCCAGATTAGAATCCCTCGGCTTTAAGGGAAAACTTTTCATCATGCTCTCCAGCGGCGGTATTACCTCTGTGGAAACCGCCCGCGAATATCCGGTTAGAATCATTGAATCCGGGCCGACAGCAGCAGTCATCGCTTCGCAGCATTATGGCAAAATGTT
Organism: Desulfobacterales bacterium; assembly: GCA_041559695.1. Classification (GTDB taxonomy): domain Bacteria; phylum Desulfobacterota; class Desulfobacteria; order Desulfobacterales; family JAHEIW01; genus JAHEIW01. The sequence continues at coordinate 15,329 of JBFFCW010000018.1, read as the reverse complement.
TCAGATTAAGGATATGTTTTGCTTTGATATGGGCGGCACGACCGCCAAATCCTGCTTGATTCAAAAAGGTCATGCCGGGCTGGTATCCACTTTTGAAGTTGGCCGCGTTCAGCGCTTTAAGAAAGGCAGCGGTCTTCCCATACAGGTGCCGGTGGTGGATTTGATGGAAATCGGAGCCGGCGGCGGCAGCATTGCCCGTATGAGCAAAATGGGGCTTTTGCAAGTCGGCCCGGAAAGCGCCGGCGCAGATCCCGGACCGGCCTGCTACAAAAACGGTGGAAAGAACCCGACCGTGACGGATGCGGATCTGGTACTGGGATATCTGGATCCAAATTACTTTCTGGGCGGAACCATGCCGCTGGACAAATCGGCCGCAGAAAAAGCCATTGAAGAAAAAGTTGCCAAACCCCTGGGGACCCAGATTACGGAAGCCGCCTTCGGCATTCACGACCTGATCAACGAAACCATGGCGGCGGCAGCCAAAACCCATATCGCCGAAAAGGGTGGCAATCCGAATATCGTCACCATCTCTGCATTTGGCGGCGCCGGGCCGGTTCACGCTTACGGCCTGGCCAAAAAAATTGGTGCGCCGCGCGTTATGGTCCCACCCCTTGCGGGAGTGGGATCTGCTCTTGGATTTTTTACGGCACCGGTGGCCTTTGATCTGACCCGCAGTCATCGTGAAGCCCTGGATGATGCTGATTTTAAGCTAATAGAACAGCTATTTAAAGCACTTGAAAAAGAAGGCGCTGCAATTCTGCAGGAAGCGGATAAGGATCAAAAAATAATATTTGAACGAACACTGATGATGCGGTTCGTGGGGCAGGGCGCTGAAACGGACCTTACGATTGACAACAAACCCTTTGATCAATGGAAAAAAGAGGAAATCAGAGCACTTTTTGATGCAGTTTATCAAAAGCTGTACGGTCGAACCTACCCTGAAACACCGGTTGAATTTGTTACGTTTAAAGTGCGTGCAAGCCTGCCGGAGCGGCCTTTTCGCATTCCGCCATTGAAAAATACGGGTAAGTCAATTGAAGATTGCCTAAAAGGTGAAAGACAGGCGTTTTCTTTAATTAAAAAAAAGTATATCCCCTATCAGGTATTTGATCGTTTCAAACTGTTTGCGGGCGCATCGCTGAACGGGCCGGCAATCATCGAAGAAAAGGAGTCAACGATTATCGTTGGCGAAGATGCCACAGCATCTGTTGATGAATATGGATTCGTCTGGATTGAGTTAATGCCGGAAGACAGATAACAGAAAACAGCATTCAGAAGGTGGAAGGCATAGAACAGAAGACAATCTTCCCCCCTCCCTAAATCCCTCCCGCCGGGGGAGGGAAGATAAAGCGCATCTCTCTTGATGGGGCAGATCGGGTGCGGTGAATAAAGATTTTGAAGAGGACTGAGACATGAAAGATAAACGCGGAAGCCGGAATAATAAGACCGAGAAAGAAAAAAATCCGCAATCCGCAATCCAAAATCCAAAATCGAAGTTTGATCCGATTACGCTGGAGATTTTGTGGCGCCGGTTGATTTCGATCGTTGATGAAGCCGACGCTTCTGTTGCCCGAACCGCCTTCTCGAGCCTCTTGCGAGATGCCCACGACTATACCTGTATGTTTACCGACAGCCGGGGGCAGGAACTGGTTCAGGGCACCTTTTGCACACCGGGCCAGGCCGGCGCGATGGCACTGGGGGTCAAGACAATCATCACCTCGTTTGCCCTGGAAGATTGTCGGCCGGGAGACGTATTTATCGTGAACGATCCCTGGCTGCTGGCGGGCCATTTAAATGACGTCTGTGTGTTAAGTCCGATATTTTATAAGGAAAAACCGGTGGCATTTACCGCCTGTGTTTTCCACCACTCGGATATCGGCGGCAGAGTGGCTTCCGATAACCGTCAGGTCTATGAGGAAGGGTTGTTTATCCCACCGATAAAACTCTATGATGCCGGCGTCTTAAATGAATCGGTACTTAATATGATCCGGTGGAATGTGAGGACTCCCGAAGAAGTCACCGGGGATATCCGCTCCCAGGTTGCTGCAAACCACGTGTGCTCGCAAAAGATCATTGAAATGTTAGCTGATGAAGGCCTGGATACGCTGGATGATCTGGCAGATGAAATTATTGGCCGAACCGAAACCAGCATGCGGGCCGCCATCGCTAAAATCCCAGATGGGATTTACCCTTATCAGGGCATTATTGAAGGGGCCGGCAAACGCAAGGATATCACGATTAAATTAAACGTACAGGTCAAGGGCAGTGATATTCACATCGACTTTGACGGAACATCTCCTCAAGTCGATTGGGGCGGCAATGTTGTCTATAATTTTACCTACGCTTATGTGTTTATGGCGGTTAAAAGTGCATTCGATCCGGAAATTCCCATAAACGAGGGTGCTATTCGCCCCATAAAGATGACTGCGCCTGAGGGCAGTGTGGTCAATTGCAAGTTTCCGGCTGCGGTGGCCGCTCGCATGCAGATCGGACATTTCATGACCGAGATGGTGTTTAAAGCATTAGCGAATGCAACACCGGACAACATTATTGCCGAAAGCGGCGGTACACCGGCACAGACCAACATTTTTTACGGCAAGCGCCATAACGGCAAACCCTGGCTGACCATGATCATTCGCGGTGGCGGAATGGGCGCCAGCAGTAAAATGGACGGCCACCATTGCGCCATTTTTCCCGCAAACGGCGCGAATACCCCTGCGGAAATCTTTGAAAGCGACACCCCGCTCATTGTGGAAGAGCGCAGCCTGATGCGCGATTCCGGTGGACCCGGGAAGATGCGCGGTGGGTTGGGAAGAAAATTTGTGATCCGGGTACCGGATGATGAATTTGCGCCTGAACCGCCGACTTCCATAGCGATTCAGGCGGGAAGGTTTCGTTACCCACCCCAGGGGTTGTTTAACGGGGGTGAAGCAAACAAAGCACAATTCATCGTTAACAATCAGTCAGGGGACCCCAGCGGTTTGACCATATGTGAATCCGGTGATGTTATTCAATTTCAAAGCGCCGGGGGCGGTGGTTACGGTGACCCGTTAAACAGAGACCCGCAGGCAGTTGAACAGGATGTTCTCAACGAATACGTGAGCATCGAACAGGCGCGGAACGATTACGGGGTGGTCATTGATCCGAAAACCCTGAAAGCGGATTTGAAGGAAACGCAAAAAGTAAGGGAACAACTAAAACAAAGTGACTAAAAAAGATTTTTTTGATGGAGACCGGCTATGCCCAAAACCTTTATGCCCTCATTTGCGAATATCGAAGATCTGAACGCACATCAATTAAAAGGTCTTCAATGGACGGTTGCCCATGCTTATCAGGGCTCTGACTTTTATCGTAAAAAACTCGACGAAGCCGGGGTCGACCCTGATGGCATACAGTCTTTGGATGACATTCAACGCTTACCGTTTACCACCGCAGATGATCTGCGTGATGGGTATCCGTTTCCGCTGCTGTCAGTGCCCCAATCGCAGGTTGTTAGAATACATGCGTCATCCGGTACTACCGGCAAACGTAAAATTCTGTCGTATACGCAGAAGGATATCGACGATTGGACGCATTTTTTTGCCCGATGTTACGAGTTGGCCGGTCTGCGCCGGGAAGACCGGGTGCAAATTGCCGTCGGGTACGGCGTTTGGACGGCCGGGGTAGGATTTCAGCTGGGATGCGAAAGGTTCGGTGCGATGGCGCTTCCGGTCGGCCCCGGTAATGTGGACATGCAGTGTCAGTTTCTGGTGGATCTGCAATCTACTGCGATGTGTTGCACGGCCTCCATGGGCCTGCTGATGGCAGAAGAAATCAAACGAAGAGGCTTGAAGAATAAAATTGCCCTTAAAAAAATGATATTCGGATCCGAGCGCTGCAGTGACGCCATGCGCAAGCATATAAAAGATCTGCTGGGTCTGGCGGACATGTTTGATATTCCCGGCATGACGGAACTTTACGGACCGGGCACAGGACTGGACTGTTACAAGCATGAAGGTATTCACTACTGGGCGGATTACTACATCATCGAAATTGTCGATCCGGCAACATTAGAACCGGTGCCGATGGGCGAAACCGGCGAAATGGTGCTCACCACACTGTGCAAGGAGGCGGCGCCTTTGATTCGTTACCGAACCCGCGATCTGACACGGCTGATCGATCAACCGTGTTCGTGCGGCAATATACTGCCGCTGCACGACCGGCTTTTAGGCCGGTCGGACGATATGATCATATTTAGGGCCGTTAACATTTATCCCGGGCAGATTGACCAGGTGCTTTCGACCATTTCCGACGCCAGTTGTGAATATCAGGTCCACCTGGAAAGAAAAGAAGACGGCAAAGACCATATGTCCATTCGGGTGGAATGCGGGGAAGGCTTTGATCCATCTCGCCGGCCTGAGCTCGCTCAGATAATCGCTAAAGAAATTAAAAACAAGATAATGGTCAGTGCTGAGGTGGAAGTCCTGGATTATGGTTCACTGCCCAGATCGGAAAGGAAGTCCAAACGGTTTTTCGACAATCGTTCAGATTAGCCTTGGTTTGGCAAAAAAGCACTTACGATCAAGAATACCAAATAACTTTTAACTGCAAATTTAGTTTCGATTTGCACATAGGAGGATATTGAGATGCTGCAAAAAGCGTTTATACCGTATGGGGGATACTACAGCTCGCCGTTTTCCCGCTGGCAGGGGAGCCTGGCCAACGAGAACGCCATTACGTTAGGAGCCGCCACCGCCAAACGATGGCTGGCCCATAAAAATTGGGATCCGAAGATAATCGACTATCTGGTATTCGGGATTACGATTCATCAAATCCATGGATTTTACGGCAGTCCTTATGCTGCAGCCTTGATGGGGTGCCCGGACATCCCAGGTGTACTTCTCAGCCAGGCCTGCACAACCTCAACCACCGGCATCTGGCAGGCAGCTATCGGAGTTGAGACCGGGACTTATGAGAATTGTTTCTGTCTGATGACGGATCGCACTTCCAACGGCCCTCATGCCATCTGGCCAAACCCCCAGGGGCCCGGCGGCCAGGTCATATCCGAAGATTGGGTGATGGATAATTTCGCTAAGGATCCCTGGGCCGGTGGCGCCATGATCCAGACAGCGGAAAATGTGGCGCAGGAAGCCGGGATTACACGGGAGCAATGTGATGCCCTGACGTTGAGGCGGTACCAGCAGTATCAGGACGCCCTGGCGGACGACCGCGCCTTTCAGAAACGCTACATGTTTCCCGTCGAGGTCGCGGTTTCCAAAAAGAAGACCATTCTGGTGGAAGCTGACGAAGGGGTGACAGAGACCACCGCCGAAGGACTGGCCGGGCTCAGACCGGTTATACCGGATGGTGTGCATACCTTTGGCGCGCAGACCCATCCGGCTGACGGGAACTGCGGTGTGACGGTCACGACCCGTGAAAAAGCCAAAGAGCTGAGTGTCGATCCGAACATTGAAATTCAGCTGATTTCTTATGGCCATGCACGTGCCAAAAAGGGTTATATGGCTGCGGCTGTGTACCCGGCAACGCAAATGGCGCTCGATAAAGCCGGTATCAGCGTGGATGACGTTAAAACCATCAAGACCCACAACCCTTTTGCAGTCAATGACATCTACCTGGCACAAAAATTAGATGTGGATGTCGACCAGATCAACAACTACGGCTGTTCGATGATCTATGGGCATCCTCAGGCACCTACCGCCGGGCGCAGCATCATCGAAGGAATTGAGGCCGTGGCAATGGCCGGTGGCGGCTATTTGCTCTGGGGCGGTTGCGCAGCCGGAGATACCGGCGGCGGATTGGTACTGAAAATTGGGTAGACGGTTGGAATAATCAATCTATAAACTGCACCATAAAACTTAATAATTTAATTTAAGTTAATCACACAAAATATTGTTATCTAAGAGGTTTTTATGAGAATGTTTACCTATCTCATTCCAAAGACACTAGACGAAGCAATTTCATTACTGGAATCTCATGGAGAGCGGGCCAGATACGTGGCTGGAGGAACCGATGTATTGGTCAAAATCAAAGAGGGCAAAATCGCTCCGGACTACCTCGTTTCATTGAAACATATTATCGGTCAGGATCGCCCCTTTTTGAATCATGAAACCGGGGAACTTTATATTGGCGCGTTTTGCACCCATCGTTCGGTAGAGCAATCACCGCTGGTGCAGCATCATTACCCGATTTTACATGATGCCGTTAAAAATATCGGATCCGTGCAGATCCGCAATGTGGCCACCATCGGCGGCAATCTGGTGAATGCCGTTCCCTCGGCCGACGGTGCGATCCCGCTAATTGCACTGGACGCAAAGGCAAATATTTACGGCACAAAAGGCCAGCGTTCGATTGATCTCAGACGGTTTTTTCTGGGACCGGGACAATGCGATCTCGATGGCGGCGAAATACTGACCGAAATTGTGATTCCGCCTTTAGCACCGCGCACCGGTAGTGCCTATACCAAGCATGGCAGAAGAGAAGCGATGGAACTGCCTATGCTGGGGGTCGGAGTTTTGTTGAGCCTCGAAGAAGACATGACCACCTGTGCGAAAGCACGGATTTGTCTGGGCGTTGCGGCGCCAACACCGTTTCGGGCTTTGGAGGCGGAAAAACACCTCCAGGGCAAAATCGTAAATGAAGAGAATCTGGGCGAAGCCGGAAGGATTGCGGGACAGGAGTCCAAAGTTAGAGACAGCATTCGGGGGGTTGCCTGGTACCGCAGAGAAATGGTCGGCGTCCTTGTTAAGCGCATGGGGTTAAAAGCTTTTGAGCGTGCCAAAGAGAAGCGGAAATAAGTGCTGAGGGCTGGGGACTGAGGACTAAGTAAAGTTGGACACCGAGCCGACTCAAATCAAGCGGGCGCGGTGGCCCGCACTACTATGGTGCTGCAAAAAAGCAAGGCGATCAATTCATAATATTCAATAATTTTTTAAATAAAATCCGGAGGATTTTATGGCCAGAGAAATATCGTTTGGGTTTAACGGAAATCCGGTGAAAATGATGGTCGCAGACCATTGGACGCTGTTGCATTTGATTCGAGAAGAATTGGGTTATAGCGGAACCAAGGAAGGTTGCGGCAGCGGTGAGTGTGGGGCCTGCACGGTGATCGTGGACGGTGAAGCCGTCAATTCTTGTCTTTACCTGGCAGCAGAAATCGACGGCAAAAAGTTAACCACCATTGAGGGATTGGCCGCCGCAGATGGAACGTTGCACCCCATTCAGAAATCTTTCGTTGAAAATGGAGGAATTCAATGCGGATTCTGCTCGCCGGGAATGATCATGTCGGCCAAGGCCCTGTTGGATAAATCACCCAACGCTCCCGAGGAAGAGATTAAGGAGGCGATCGCCGGCAACCTATGCCGCTGCACCGGATACGTGCAGATCATTGACTCGATTAAGGCCGTGAGCGGACACGGCGTAGATGAACCTCACGTGGTTGCTTTTAAGACGGATGAGGCGGACCGCGGGGAGTAAAAAGAGTTTTAATTATTAAATAATTCAAGGAGTTCAGGAATGCAAAACTTGTGTTCAGTCGGTAAAAGAGTTCCCAAGCTGGATGCGGTGGATAAGGCCACCGGTCGGGTCAAATATATTCAAGATCTTAAAGTTCCGGGGATGTTATACGGTAAAATTCTTTACAGCAAGTATGCGCATGCGAGAATCGTAAAAATTGATACATCCAGAGCCAGGGAGATACCCGGTGTCCTGGCTGTGTTGACCGGCGAAGATATTCCCGATATCCGAATGGGCGTCTATAAGGACAATCGTCCGTTAAAGAAGGAAAAAGTGTGCTCTTTTCGCGATGAGGTGGCGGCTGTGGCAGCCACCACACCTGAAATCGCTCAGGAGGCATTAAAACACATCGAGGTGACCTATGAAGCCCTGCCGGCTGTTTTCGACCCTGAGGAGGCCATGAAGGAGGGTGCGCCTCTGGTTCATGAAGCTCACAAGACCAATCTGCTGAAAATGCCATGGAAGCTGCATTATGGAGACGTAGATGCAGCTAAAAAAGAGGCAGCTTATGTAGTTGAAGATCGGTTCAGCACCACCTGGGTAACGCATTGCTGCCTGGGCACCAGCGGAGCCATTGCCGAGTTCGATCCCGCCAATAATCTGACCATTCATTCCAACACCCAGATCCCATCACTTGCGCAGAAGGATTTTCTCGATGTCCTCAAAGCGATGGGCCTAAAGGATCGCAGGGTTAGGGTAATCAAACCTTGCATCGGCGGCGGTTTTGGCAGCAAACTGGACACCTATGCCTATGAATATATTGCAATTTTACTGGCATTTTACACTCGCCGACCGGTGAAGGTTGAATTTGATCGTACTGAAGAATTTATTGCGACCTCCACCCGGCAGCCGACAATCGCTTATGTCTCACAGGGGTGCGACAAAAACGGGAAGTTACTTTTCCGGGATGTGTCCATGATTTTAGACAATGGTGCCCATACATCCTGGGGCGCCACCACGCCTCATGTGATGATGATGGTCATGACAACCCTGTATCGGATGCCAAATGTTCGCTATGAAGCTAAATGTGTCTACACCAATAATACCTATGCTCAGGCGATGCGCGGCTACGGTAACCCCCAGGCAACCTTTGTGGTCGAAAGCTCGATGGACATGTTGGCTGAAGCCGCCGGTATTGACCCTGCTGAGTTTCGGCGCATAAATGCCAATCAGTCCGGAGATGTGTCCACCCAGGGGCTGCGCATCACCACATGCGGTTTGGAAGAATGCATGGATACGGTGAAGAACCAGCTCGAATGGGATCAACCCCAAAAAGCAGGCGAAGGGGTAGGTATGGCATCCCTGATTCATGTTGGGGGTGGTGCCCGGGTTTATAAATCAGATGGTTGCGGGACCATGATTAAAATGGACGACTTTGCCAAGGTCGATGTTTTTACCGGCGCCACGGATATGGGACAGGGATCTGACACGGTTATCGCCCAGATCGTGGCCGAAGAGCTCGGTCTGGAAATCGAAGATATTCATGTTATTCACAGCGACACGGATGTTTGTCCATGGGATGTCGGCGCGCATGCGAGCCGGACAACTTTTGTGGCCGGCAATTCGGCGCTTGGCGCAGCTCGCAAGATCAAGGCTCGTATGCTTGAGCTGGGCGCCAAGCAACTCGAAGCGCCTCTGGAAAAAATACGCTTACAAAACCGACATCTCATTCATAAAGACGATCCGGAAAAGAAGATCGAAATCGGGAAGCTTTTGAGAAAAACGCATTTCAGCCACGGTGGACAAATGCTGATGGCCGAATATTTTTACGATCCGGACAACGAAAATGTTGGCAAAGATTTCCGCGGCAACACTTCTATGACCTATACCTTCGGTACGCATGGCGTCAGGGTAAAAATAGACGAAGAAACCGGAAAGATAAAAATTCTTAAATATGTGGCCGCGCATGATATCGGCAAAGCAATCAATCCGCTGCTTCTGGAAGGCCAGGTGTACGGCGGTGTCATGATGGGCGTGGGTTATGCCCTGACCGAACAGATGCTCTGCGAAAAAGGGCAAAATATGAACCCGAATTTTCGAGACTATAAGATTCTGACCGCCAAAGATGTCGTGCCGATTGAAGCACCGGTTCTTGAAACCTACGATGAAGACGGGCCTTACGGTGCCAAAGGCATCGGTGAGCCGGGCTGCGTGCCGACGGCTCCGGCAATCGCCAACGCAATTTACAATGCCGTCGGGGTGCGCATCAAAGATTTGCCGATTACGCCTGAAAGAGTTCTGGCAGCAATCAGAGAGAAGAAAGGTCTGGATCCGTGCGGGCAGGAAGCGGGAAAAGATGATGCGGAGGAATGCGTTATTGAAGAGTAACGGATTAAACGTAGTATAAAGGTTTTTAATTAAGAAATAGTAATTGGATATAGATCTACGCATTGAAATTCGAAATTCGAATACCGCCTGATTTTATAAGATTGGCCGAAACAAATTCGAATCACAAAAATCTTTAATTTCAAACCCTAAAGACATATCTGGACTCACGGCTTCAAGTACCATTAATGAAAAAAATTCCATTTTGTTCAGAGCATTTAAGATTTCGAATTTAGAATTTGTTTCGAATTTAGCGTTTCGTGCTTTGAATTTTTTTCATTTATAGGAGTATATGAGCTTTAAAATAGGCATAGATGTTGGGGGAACATTTACCGATTTTCTACTGGTCCTGGATGATGGTTCTTCCAAAATCTACAAAGTTCTCTCCACCCCGCAAGACCCCTCCATTGGCACATTGAACGGCCTTGGCGAAATGGCATCCGATCAGAATCTGAGCCTCGAAGAATTTTTGGGACGTGTAGCCGTTATTGTTCATGGAACGACCGTAACGACCAATGCCGTTTTGACTTATAGCGGTTCTAAAACTGCCCTGCTGACCACCGAAGGACTGCGGGACACCCTTGAAATGCGAAGAGGCATCAGAGAACGTCAATACGACAACCGTTATCCGAATGTTGAGCCCCTTGTCGAACGATACCTGAGAATACCCGTGGAAGAACGAATCGACTATAATGGCGAAGTCGTTACGCCTTTAAACAGGGCGGATGTGGAAAATGCCGTCGATTTTATGGCCCAGGAGGGTGTTGAAGCCATCGGTGTTTGTTTTATGAATGCCTTCGCAAACAATCAGCACGAGGAAGAGGTGAGCGGAATCATTTCGCAAAAAATTCCACCGGCCTATCTGACGATATCGAATCGGCTGCTGCCATCCATTCGCTTTTACGACCGGGTGAGCACCACGGTTTTAAATTCTTATGTCGGCCCCACGCTAAAACGCTACCTCTCTGCTTTGATTTCTAAACTGCAGCAGGCAAAATACGAAGGCATCCTCCTGATCATGCAATCCAACGGCGGTGTCGTATCTCCGGAGGTGGCGATCGAACGAGCCGCGGTTACCTTGCTGTCAGGGCCCGCCGGCGGTCCTGTGGCAGGGGTGGAATATGCCGCTGTACAGGGATATGATGATTGCATCACCGTTGACATGGGCGGTACCAGCTTTGATACTTCGATGGTCAAGGATAAAACGCCTATGGTGACAACCAGCGGAGAGATCAACAGGCTCAAGCTTGCCCTGCCGATGCTGAACGTCGTGACGATTGGCGCCGGCGGCGGCAGTATTGGCTGGATCGATGAGGGCGGACTGCTAAAGATGGGGCCTCAAAGTGCCGGCGCCAATCCCGGCCCGGCGTGTTATGGCCTTGGCGGGGAATTACCGACTTGCACCGATGCGGATCTGGTACTGGGATACCTGAACAAGGATTTTTTTGCGGGCGGGCGCATCCCCCTGAATCTGAATAAAAGCCGGGATGCAATTGAAAGGTATATTGGCGGGCCGTTGAAGCTCGATTTAGCGGAAGCCGCAGCCGGAATGTACAACGTGATCAATGTAAATATGGCTGCTGCGGTTCGTGAAGTTTCGGTCAAGCAGGGATATGATCCGCGGGATTTTCCGCTGGTAATTGCAGGGGGTGCCGGTCCGAATCATGCTTGCATGATTGCATTGGAACTGGAGATTCCGGTGATGATCATTCCCAAAGAATCATCGATCTTTTGTGCTGCCGGAATGCTCAGGTCGGATTTAAAGCACGACTTCGTAAGCACCTATGCAATAGAGCTGGAAGCTGCTGCTCCCGCCACGTTTAAAAAGTCATTTGGCGATATGAAAGTCCAGGGAATCGAGCTTTTAATATCCGAAGGAATTCGGCAAAATCGAATTGAGCATATTTATTCCCTGGACCTGCGGTATGTGAAGCAGTATCACGAGGTCAATATTGAAATCTCCTCGCAAGAAATCGAACGGGCAGACTTCGGCTCTATCGCCGCACGTTTTCATAAAAAACACAATGCGCTGTTTGGCTATTCCCTTGAAGAAGAACGGACTCCTGTGGAGTTGATCAATCTCAGGGTCATGTGTATGGGTCAAACCGCAAAACCGAAATTTCAGCTGGAAGCATACGGCGGTTCAGATCCGTCGAGGGCCCGCAAGAAAAGCCGGCGAATCTATTTGCCCCTGCAAAAGTGTTTTAAGACGGTGGATGTTTTTGACGGCGCCAGACTTCGATTCGGCAACAAGGTGGTTGGGCCCGCTGTGATCGAACAGGTCAACACCACTACTTTTGTCGCGCCGGAGTTCAGCCTGCTGGTGGATAAATTCGGATCTTATACCATGTACATGAAAACCCATGAAGAAGCAGCCGAAAAAAGAATATTGAATTAATCGAGAGTGTTTAGTATTTGGTGTTTAGTGTTCAGGATTCAAAAAAGTGATATAACGTCATATACATTATACTAAACACTAAACACCAAACACCACTTTAGCAATAAAGAATCAGGGAATCTAAGAATTGAACGATAGAACTATTTTTGCGTTGGAAGACATTTCAATCAGCTTTGGCGGGTTGCGGGCGGTGGACGATTGCTCATTTGAGATCCGTGAAGGTGAAATTTTTTCTCTGATCGGGCCCAACGGCGCCGGTAAAACCACCATATTTAATATTATTAATGCGCTATACAGACCGGATAGCGGGCGGGTTTTGCTGGAAGGCGAAGATCTGGTCTCTTTGAAACCTTATCAAATCGCGAAGCGCGGAATTGCACGGACATTTCAAAATATCGAGCTTTTCAGTGAAATGAGCGTACTGGAAAATATTCTGGTAGGGCGCCACTTTTTTTTCAAATCCGGCGTGGTCGCTAATAGTCTGGCATTCGGCAAATCGAAAAGCGAAGAAACCCAAAACAAAGAAACAGCCGCTGAAATCATCTCGTTTTTGGAATTGGATGAATACGAGAAGCAGAAAGTTACCGACCTGTCTTTCGGGATTCAGAAGCGAGTCGAACTGGCCCGGGCGCTGGCCTTGAATCCCAAAGTTTTGCTTTTAGATGAACCTGCCGGGGGATTGAATCCCCAGGAGACTGAACACCTGATGCAAGTCATCAAAGCCACCCGGGATAAACGTGGTATAACGATTTTTCTGGTCGAACACGATATGCGTCTGGTGATGGGACTATCCGATAGAATCTGTGTGCTGCATTTCGGTGTCAAAATCGCCGAGGGAACACCGGAGGTCATCCAAAAAGACCCCAAAGTTATCGAAGCATACTTAGGAACTACCAGAACCCATGCTTGAGCTCAAATCGATAGAGTCCTATTACGGGAAAATCCAGGCGTTGAAAGGCATTACGTTGGAAGTGCCTAAAGGCGGGATCGTTGCCATCCTGGGTGCCAACGGTGCGGGCAAAAGTACAACCTTGAAAACGATTTCAGGGCTGATTCAACCACTGCGGGGTCAGATCCTGTTCCAGGGGCAATCCATCCATAAAAAAGAGCCGCATCAAATTGTACGTCTGGGGATTTGCCAGGTGCCGGAGGGGCGCGATATTTTTATGGGCCTGACCGTTCAGGAAAATTTGAAGATGGGCGCTTTTACGCGCAGTGACGTAAAAGCCATTCAGAATGATCTGGAGCGGATTTTTCAGTCGTTTCCGATATTAAAAGAACGGGCCAGGCAACAGGCGGGCACGCTGAGCGGCGGCGAACAGCAGATGCTGGCGATTGCCAGAGGGTTGATGTCCAATCCCAAGTTGATGCTGCTGGACGAGCCTTCCCTGGGATTGGCGCCATTGATGGTGGAGGAAATTTTTCGGATTATTGCCAACATCAACAAAGAAGGCGTCACCATTCTGCTGGTGGAGCAAAATGCCAATATGGCGCTACAAACCGCCCACTACGGCTATGTTATGGAAACGGGAACCGTCGCCCTGCATGATTCCGCACAGAATCTGATCCAGAACGATTACGTCCGGAAAGTATATTTAGGCGCCGACTAAAACGAATGTGGTTTCCCCCGGGATCCCCAGAGAGGACCCCAGGGGTCTAATGTTTTATTGCTTTAAAGGTACCAGTGTGCCGTTTTGCAACGTCAGCCAGCCCGAGATCGGACGGAAAACGCTTTGCTGGACTTCTACCATAAAACCGGAATTTTGGGCGATGTGATTCGTCCCTGAAAAACTGACGGGAGGAATCATCCCGTTTTCCCAATCTTTAATGCCTTCAAGCGCGGCGAGATAGCTTTCGCGGGTGAAATTTTTACCTGCCCTCTTAAGGCCCTCCACAAACAGCTTGGCATAAAAGTAGCCAAAGAGGCTGTAACGGTTCGGCGTTTTGTCTTTGTCCTTGCCGTACTGGTCTACGATCTTTCTGTATTCCACCATCGCCGGATCCTGGGAGTTGACCGGATCAGGCCACAGAGAAAGGCCCCAGACACCTTCACCGACACCGCCGGACAGGTTGATATATTTTTCGTCTGTCAGCGGACCTGAAGATATGATTCTGGTGTCTTTCCAGCCCTGTTTGTGAGCTTCTTTCAGGAAAGTGGCTCCCGGCGGGGGCGTGGCCACCAACAGACAGGCATCCAGATTGGCTTTGCGCAGCTTGGCCACCTGAGCGCTCAAGTCTTTGGCTCCTCGTTTGTAAGACTCTGCTGCAGCCCATTTTAGCCCAAATTTTTGGAGTGCTTTTTGGCCCGGATCCCTGAAAGTGTGGCCATATTTGTCGTCCTGATACAGGATGCCGATACGTTTGAATCCTTTGACCTTTACCAGCCAGGTGACCACTAGTTCCGATTGTAAGGGATAGCGGGTGAATGAATTGAAGATGTACTTTTCTCCCGGGGTAGGTGCACCATAGAAGGGAAAGAGTAAGGGAACCTTGTTCTGTGTGAGGTATTTTATTGTTGCTGCTACGGGTGGGGTCCCTTGAGAAGATAAGATGGCAAATACCTTATCCTGTTCCACGAGCCGCTTGGTATTGGCCACTGCATTCTGGGGTTTGTAGCCGTCGTCGTAATATTGGGTCTTGATCTGCCTGCCGTTGACTCCACCCTGGGCGTTGACATATCCGAGGTAAGATTCCAGCCCGTTGTTCACCAGCTGGGTGCCCGGATAGACGAGGGGCCCCGAGAAGCTGTTGGAGCACCCGACCAGGACTGAGTTGTCGGTAACACCCACTTCAGCGTTCACATCATTTGCCGCGAAGCAGAGTGCAACCAGAACGATAAGTCCGAAGGTGGATAAGTACCTAAGTTTAAGCATAGTGGAACCTCCTTTCATGGTGGGATTGATTGGGATTTGTGGCTGTCGTCAATGAAATATTAATTAAACCTTTCTTTGAGATCGGCCAACATGCCGACAATGCCTCTGGGCATAAATATCATAAAGATGATCAAAGACAAGCCAAAAATCAAGATCTGCAGGTCCAGCAAGCCCGCCAAAACTTGTTGGATACCGGTCAGGATGACTGCTCCGATAATGGA
>JBFFCW010000017.1:0-21793 GCA_041559695.1 Desulfobacterales bacterium | reverse complement strand
GGATCGGACGCCGATTGCCCTGATTACCAACAGCTTCCTGCGGCGATTTGTTCCGGTCTGGGAGAACCGCAAATATGCCGCACCCTGTGAAGCGACCTGTCCGACCGGCATTCCCGTGCAGGAAAGATGGCGCCTGATTCGGGAGGGCCGCGTGGATGAAGCCGTGGATCTGGCGCTGGGTTATACGCCCTTTCCGGCATCGGTGTGCGGATATTTGTGCCCCAACCTGTGCATGCAGTCCTGCACGCGGCAAATTTCAGCAATGGCACCGGTGGACGTCACCCAGCTGGGCCAGGCGAGCCTCAGGGCCAAACTGCCCGATCTTCCAGCGCAAAGCGATAAAAAAATCGCCATCATCGGCGGCGGGCCGGCCGGGATCTCGGTTGCCTGGCAGCTGCGCCAGCAGGCGCATCAGGTAACGATTTACGAGGTGGCAAAGACCCTCGGCGGGAAAATAACGCAGGTGATTCCGCAGAGCCGCATTCCCCAAAAAGTGATTACCAAAGAAATGCAACGCATCAAAGAGGTGATTCCGCAGGTAAACCTTCGACAGCCGCTGGGCCAAGAAGACATCATCCAGCTCAAAGCGGATTTTGATTTTATCGTCATTGCTACCGGCGCCCAGAAGCCCAGAAGGCTGCCGATTCCGGGCAATGAAAGAACCATCGCAGCACTTGATTTTCTGAAGGCCGCCAGAAAAAATAAAACCCAAGTGGGGAAACAGGTGGTCGTTATCGGCGCCGGCAATGTGGGTTGCGATGCGGCTGCCGAAGCACACCGTCTGGGAGCCCGCAAAATCACTTTGTTGGATATCCAGGAACCGGCATCTTTCGGCAAAGAGAGAGATGCTGCCGAGGCGGTCGGGGCCGAATTTATGTGGCCGGTATTTACCCGCGAAATCACCCCATCCGGTGTGAAACTGACCACGGGGGAAGAAGTGCCCGCGGATACGGTGATTGTTTCCATTGGCGATGTGCCGGATCTCGAGTTTATTCCCGAAACGATTACAACCGAAAACGGGTTTGTTAAGACCAATGACAACTATCAGACCTCAGACCCCCAAATCTTTGCCATCGGTGATGTGGTCAAGCCGGGGTTGCTGACCGAGGCCATCGGCGCCGGCCGGGTTGTTGCCCGGACGATTTGCGACATTTTAGACGGTAAAAGACCGGCTTTCGAAAAGCGCTCCATGATCGATCGCCGGCGCGTGACACTGGAATATTTTGATCCCCGCATTACCGAATTTGCCGATCTGGATCATTGCGGATCGCAATGCTCGTCCTGCGGTGCCTGCCGGGACTGTGGCGTCTGTGTTTCTGTTTGCCCGCAGTCGGCCATCAGCAGAAAAGATCTGGAAAGCGATGCGTATGAATATGTCGTGGATGAAAACCGTTGCATCGGATGCGGCTTCTGTGCCGGCGCCTGTCCCTGCGGCGTGTGGGACCTGGTCGAAAACACACCGATTGAGTAGTTTAGATTAGTTTAATTGGTTAGATTGGTTTTATTGCTTAAATAACTTGAGTTTAAGAGCCGTATGCCCTAAACCAATTGAACCCATTAAACAAATAAAACCCATAAAACAAAATCTTTTTTTTATGGACGCATTACTCGCATTAGAAGACGGTCGAACCTTTGCCTGCCGCTCCTTTACCGGACCGGGGGAAGCCATGGGTGAGGTGGTTTTTAACACCAGTATGACCGGCTACCAGGAGGTTCTTACCGACCCGTCTTACAGCGGGCAAATGGTGGTCATGACCTACCCGCTGATTGGAAACTACGGCGTCAATCTTGAAGATGTTGAGTCCGGCCGCATTCAGGTTGCGGCCTTTATCATTAAAGAGTATCAGGCGTATCCCAGTAATTTCCGGTCGACGGCAACCCTGGCCGATTACCTGAAAAACAATGACATACTGGGTGTCGAACATCTGGATACCCGGGCCATTACGCGGCATATCCGAAATGCCGGCGCCATGCGGGCGACTATTTCCACTGAAGATTTAGCGCCGGCCGCCCTGGTAAAAAGGGCCAATGAAATTCCCAAAATGGCGGGGTTAAATCTGGCTAAAGTGGTGACGACCCCGCATCCTTTTTACTGGGAGAATGGTAAACCGGAAATTATACATTCAGACGGCCGTCCGCTGGACAAAACGATCTGGCGCCGTCGAGGCCAAAAGCGCTCGGTGATCGCATTTGATTTTGGCATCAAATTTAACATACTCAGACAGATGGAAAAGACCGGTTTCGAACTGGTGGTGGTGCCGTCTGCCACTACCGCCGAGACCATTGAAGCCATGGCGCCGGACGGCATTTTTCTTTCAAACGGGCCGGGTGATCCCGAGCCGGTTACCGATGCGGTTGAAACCATTCAGGCGCTATTGGACTACCGCCCCATTTTCGGTATCTGTCTCGGCCACCAGCTCCTGGGGCTGGCGCTGGGTGCCAGAACGTTTAAGTTGAAATTCGGCCATCGGGGTGCTAATCAACCGGTCAAAAATTTTCGATCCGGGAAGGTCGAAATTACCTCCCAAAATCATGGGTTTGCCGTTGATACGGAATCTCTCCGGGAAAATGAGGTTGAAATTACCCACGTGAACCTAAATGACAATACCCTGGAGGGTTTTCGGCACCGCAAATACCCGATATATTCGGTGCAATACCATCCTGAAGCATCTCCAGGTCCGCACGATGCCCGCTATCTGTTTGATGAGTTTAAGGAATTGATGCGATAACGCATCAAAGATCGCTTCCGCCTGCGGCCGAGCCCAGAGGAACGGCCCGTTGGGTTTCGAGGAGCGTTCCTTCGGAACTCTAAATTTGAGGCAGACTTGTAAGCTTAAAGCGCAGCGCTCCTCAAACGAAGTGATCCTGAAGCGCAGCGCTCCTTTAGCTGCGAACAAAGTGAGCATTTATGCCCAAACGTACAGACATTCACCGGATTTTAATCATCGGTGCCGGCCCGATCATCATCAGCCAGGCGTGTGAATTCGATTATTCTGGCACCCAGGCATGTAAAGCCCTGAAGGAAGAAGGCTTCGAGGTCATTCTGGTAAACTCCAATCCGGCCACCATCATGACCGATCCGGAGACGGCGGATCGAACCTATATCGAGCCGGTTACCCCCGAAATCGTAGCGATGATAATAGAACGGGAAAAACCGGATGCCCTGCTGCCGACCCTTGGCGGGCAAACCGGCTTGAATACGGCCATTGAAGTTGCCAGGGCCGGGGTTCTGGATAAGTTCAAAGTTGAGATGATCGGTGCCTCCACCCCCGCCATAAAAAAGGCAGAAGACCGCGACCTTTTTCGCAAGGCCATGACCAACATCGGGCTGCGGATTCCCCGCAGCGGAATCGCTCAAACCATGGGCGAGGTCCGTAAAATTGCCGATGATATCGGATTTCCCCTCATTGTGCGCCCCAGTTTTACCCTTGGGGGTACCGGCGGCGGTGCGGCCTATAATTCCGATGATCTCTTTAAACTGTCCCGGGCCGGCCTGGACGCCAGCCTGATCGGGCAGGTGATGCTGGAAGAATCGGTGATGGGCTGGAAAGAATACGAACTGGAGGTCATGCGGGACAAACAGGACAATGTGGTGATCATCTGTTCCATCGAAAACATGGATCCGATGGGTATCCACACCGGAGACAGCATTACGGTGGCCCCGGCCCAAACCCTGAGTGATAAAGAATACCAGCTGATGCGCAACGCGTCTATTGCCATCATGCGGGAAATCGGCGTGGACACCGGCGGATCCAATGTTCAATTTGCGGTCAATCCTGCCGACGGCGAGATGGTGGTGATTGAAATGAATCCCCGGGTGTCGCGCAGCTCCGCTCTGGCTTCCAAAGCCACCGGATTTCCGATTGCCAAAATTGCGGCCAAACTGGCGGTCGGCTATACGCTTGATGAGATTTCCAACGACATTACCGGTGAGACCCTGGCCTCATTTGAGCCGACGCTGGATTACTGTGTGGTCAAGGTACCGCGCTGGACATTTGAAAAATTTCCAGAAACGCCGGACTTTTTGACGACCGCGATGAAATCGGTTGGCGAAACCATGGCCATCGGCCGGACCTTTAAAGAAGCCCTGCAAAAGGGCCTGCGCTCTCTTGAAATCGGCCGTTTTGGCCTGGGGGCGGACGGCAAGGACCTATACGAGGACCCCAAGATGAAAAACAGCCTGCCGTCCCGATCGGAAATCGAGCAGAAGCTGGCGTCTCCCAATTCTCAACGGATATTTTACCTGCGGCATGCCCTTTTAATGGGGATGACGATTGAATCGATTCATAAATTATGCGGCATCGATCCCTGGTTCATCCAGCAGCTCGAGCAAATTGTTGCGCTTGAACGTGAAATTCAAACAGCCGGTACGCCAATATCGGATGCGCGCTTAAAGCAGGCCAAGGAATGGGGCTTTTCAGACGTTCAGCTGGCACATTTAACTGCTGTGGAAGAAACGGACATCAAAAAACAGCGTGCCGAAATGGGGCTGAGACCGGTGTACAAGCTGGTGGATACCTGTGCGGCTGAATTTAAGGCGGCAACCCCTTATTATTATTCAACCTACGAAGCGGAAAATGAAGCCCGGGTTTCAAATCGTAAAAAAGTGATGATTCTCGGGGGCGGCCCCAACCGCATCGGCCAGGGAATTGAGTTTGACTACTGCTGTGTGCACGCGTCTTTTGCTCTGCGTGAGGAAGGCATTGAAAGCATCATGGTCAACAGCAACCCGGAGACCGTCAGCACCGATTATGACACCTCCGACAAATTGTATTTTGAACCGCTGACCAAAGAAGATGTCCTGCATATTGTGGAAACCGAAAAGCCGATGGGGGTCATTGTTCAATTCGGTGGCCAGACCCCGCTAAATCTATCCGTGGGACTGCACGCCGCCGGTGTTCCGATTCTGGGCACCCAGCCCGAAAGCATTGACCGTGCAGAAGACCGCAAGCTCTTTCAGGCGATGCTCAATAAGCTCGGTCTGATTCAGCCGTCAAACGGAACGGCCGTAACCATCAAAGAAGCCCTGCACGTTGCGAATACCATCGGTTATCCGGTGGTTGTGAGGCCCTCTTACGTGCTGGGCGGGCGCGCCATGAAAATCGTTTATGATCAAGCCGCGCTTGAAAATTTTACCCACCTGGCGATTCAGGCCTCACCGGATTATCCGGTGTTGATCGATAAATTTGTAGAGGATGCTTTTGAATTTGATGTGGATGCCATCTGTGACGGCCACACCACGATTATCGGCGGTATTATGGAGCATATCGAAGAGGCCGGTGTGCATTCCGGTGACTCCGCCTGTGTTCTGCCGCCGGTCAATATCGACCCTCATTTCATCGAAGAAATGACCCGGGCCACCAGGGCTTTGGCCACTGAATTGAATGTCGTCGGCTTGATGAATGTCCAGTATGCCTTAAAGGACAGCCAGCTGTATGTGCTGGAAGTCAACCCCAGAGCTTCACGCACCATCCCGTTTGTCAGCAAGGCAACCGGTGTGCCCCTGGCCAAGCTGGCCACCAAAGTGATGCTCGGCCGGACCCTGCCGGAATTGGGCTTAACCGCCGAAATCGTTCCGGCGCACATATCGGTGAAAGAAGCCGTGCTGCCGTTTGACCGCTTCCCGGATGTGGACCTTTTACTCGGCCCGGAAATGAAATCCACCGGGGAGGTCATGGGAATCGGTTTGGATTTCGGATCCGCGTATGCCAAAGCACAACTGGGAGCCGGTCAGAACCTGCCGACGGCGGGTACGGTTTTTATCAGTGTGATCGACAATGATAAAAAAACGGTTTTGCCGCTGGCCGCCAAATATCGCGATGCCGGCTTTAACATCATGGCCACCCGCGGAACCTCCAGGTTTTTAGCCGATAACGGCATCCCCAACGAAGCCGTCAACAAAGTTTCCGCCGGCCGGCCCCATGTGGTTGATGCCATCAAAAATGCCGATATCCAGCTGGTGATCAATACCTCCATCGGCGGTGAAACCCGGCGGGACGGATATTATATCCGGCGCAATGCCCTGCGCTATAAAGTTCCCTATGCCACCACCACCGCTGGCGGGATGGCGATTTACAAAGCGATCGAAGCCATGCGGAAAAAAAAGACAACAGTTAAAACGATACAGGAATATAACGCTGAAGTTTCAAGCTGAATTCTTTTATAAGGAGCACGAAAATAAATGAAGGTTGAACAACCGGCTCGTTTCAAGTTTCACGTTTTCAGTTTCAATGACGACAAACCCCGTGAAGCCTGCGGGATTTTTGGAATTTACGAGCATCCGGAAGCAGCGGCCCTGACGTATTTCGGCCTCTATGCATTGCAGCACCGCGGCCAGGAAAGCGCCGGCATCGCCGTTGCCAAAGATATGCAGATTGCTGAACATAAGGGCATGGGGCTGGTATCGGATGTTTTCGACATGGACCATCTGGCGCAGCTGGACGGCGGGAGCGCTGTGGGGCATGTGCGCTATTCGACAACCGGCAGCTCCATATTGACCAATGCTCAGCCGTTTCGGGTCCGTCATCGCAAAAAATCCTATGCGGTTGCGCATAACGGCAATATTACCAATGCCCATATTCTCAAAAATGAACTCGAACAGGCCGGCTCCATTTTTCAGTCCACCATGGACAGCGAGATCTTTTTGCATCTTTTTGTCAAAAACCTGGAATTGGGGTTTGAAGCGGCGCTGGTTAAAACCGTATCCAGGCTGGAAGGGGCGTTTTCTTTTATTATGTTAACCAGCAAGGGTGAAGTTATCGGGATAAAGGACCCGCATGGTTTTCGACCCCTTTGTCTGGGCAAACTCAACGGCAATTATGTGCTGGCATCAGAGACCTGCGCCTTTGATCTGGTTGAAGCTGAGTTTATCCGCGAAATCGAACCCGGAGAAATTGTTATTATCGGTGAAGACGGCGTTAAAAGCATTCAAACAACGGCAGCCGCGAACCGGGCATTTTGCATTTTTGAGTTTATCTACTTTGCGCGGCCGGACAGCACCATTTACGGACAAAATGTCTATCAGACGCGCAAGGCGCATGGGCGACGCCTGGCACAGGAGGCGCCCGTGGATGCCGATCTGGTGATGCCGTTTCCCGATTCCGGTACTTATGCCGCTCTGGGCTATCACGAAGAATCCGGCATTCCCTTTGAGATGGGAATGATTCGAAATCATTATGTCGGCCGGACCTTTATTCAGCCCACTCAAAGTATGCGGGATTTCGGCGTGCGGATTAAATTGAATCCGGTCAAAGAGCTTCTCAAGGGCAAGGATCTGATTATCATTGAAGACTCCATCATCAGGGGCACCACCATTAAAACCCGGGTGAAATCCCTGAGGAAATTAGGCGTGCGGCGCGTACATATGCGGGTTGCCGGGCCGCCGCACCGTTTCCCCTGTCACTATGGCATCGATTTTTCCACCCGCGGGGAGTTGATTGCGGCCCGGAAATCGGTCGCTGAACTCAAAGAATACCTGGGACTTGATTCGCTGCACTATCTCAGTATTGAAGGGTTGCTGAATTCTACCGGCATCGAAAATCCGCACCGGCATTTTTGCAAAGCCTGCTTTGATGGATGCTACCCGGTGAGTTTTGATGAGATGATATCCAAGGATTGCCTGGAAATCGACGGATAGGTCGACGATCGGCAGTTTTCATAAAATGAGTCAATTTCAGGTAACGGATATTAGCAATTAAAGGGTGTCAGGTGTCAGTGTTCAGGTATCAGCTCGATCATTCCTGACACCTGAAACCGAATATGTTCAACCTGGATTCCTGGCGTACAGAAGAACCCGGAAGCATATACGAAATACATAATGATCTAAGAAAGTTATAAATTCCCCCTTGCCCTTTTGAGGCGCGCGGTATAAAATAGTAATGTTAAGCTCATTTTAAGGCGGCCCGGGCCTTGTGGAGGAATTCATGCTTGAATCCAGATACCTGAAAGACAATATTGAAAATATCCAAAAATTACTGGCTATTCCCGCCCTAAAAGGTTTTGAAACCAAAAGTTTGGGAAAACTGCTGCGACTCAGTAAAATTCGAGAATATGAGGACGGCGAGCGGATTATCAAGGAAGGAGATTTTGATCCTTGGCTGTATTTTCTTCTGTCGGGTAAGATACGCATCACCAAAGAGGGGTTGGAAATCGGCACCATAGAAAAAAAGGGTGAAATCTTTGGCGAAATGCGTGTGATCGACAGTCTAAGTCGATCCGCATCCGTGTATGCCGTCGGTAAAATCATGTGTTTGGCGGTGGACACATCCGCCAAAAGAAGACTGGCAGCGGGTAGTACCCAGGATGAAAGATTGGACTTTTTGCTGTTACTTTACCGTATATTTGCTGAATTTATGTCTATCCGTTTACGGGCCACCAATGAAGAACTGATTATGGCGAAAAAGAAAGTCAAACGATTAATTGAACAAATATGACTGTTAGAAAAACCGTCGCCTTTTCAAAGAAATTTGCCAATATTTTTTTTCACATTCTCACCAAATGCAACCTCAGTTGCCGGCACTGTTACATAAATCCAGAACAGCAGGGCGAATCCAACCTACCCTTAAAAACCATCAAAGCCTGGTTGGAGGCGTTTTCCCATGATAGCCCCACAGCAAATGTCATATTCCTGGGCGGTGAACCGACACTGCATCCGGACCTGGCTCACGCCATTCAATATGCTCGCCAACTCGGTTTTCGTTCCATCACCGTTGATACCAACGGCTACCTTTTTCATGATATCCTCTCCAGGGTCAGCCCCCGGGAAGTGGATTTTTTTAGCTTCAGCCTCGATGGCGCCACCCGCAAAACCAATAATGGGATTCGCGGGGACGGATCCTACGATGCCTGCATCAACGGCATTCAGAAGACAGTTGCAAGAGGATTTGCCGCCAGCCTGATTTACACCGTCAGCCGGTTAAACATACATGAACTGGAAATGATGCCGTCGCTTCTAAACGATCTGGGTATCGAGCGGTTTTTTATTCAGGTCATCGGCCTGCGCGGAAAAGCGGCTGCCAGCAGCACAGCGGGCAATTTACAGGTCACACGATCTGACTGGCTGAAAATTGTCTCTTCGATGGCGCAAAAGATTGCCCGGCGGGGGATTACCGTGAGCTTTCCGAAAGTATACTTAGACCCTGAAGAAAAATTTGAATGTGCCGGTCTGGTGGCCCGTAATTATTTTATTTTTCCCAATGGCAGGGTTTATCGGTGCCCGCTTTGCGAAGATCTGCCCATCCATAGCCTGGAGTTTATAGACAATCAGCCGGTAAAGACCGCAAAGCTCAACGAGAGCGATTTGTTCGCGTTGAACATTCCGGAAGGTTGTGTGATGAACCGGCTGATTCAGCCCGACAATTTAAGCTACACGGTCGACGGCGTGCCGGAATATAAAATTGCGTGTTGTCTGCTCAAAGAAGAGATAAAACCCGAATAGATGGTTGAGGCTTGTTAGCTATAAATTTGGGTTTTGGGTTCAATAAAATAGGTGTCAGGTGCCAGTGTTCGGGTGTCAGCTTTTGCGTATTTGACACCTGACACCTGACACCTGACACCTGACACCCTGAAAGACACCCAGACAAGGATGCCAACCATTCGGCAAAAAATAATATCACTTTTGTGTGCAGAAGAAATGAGTGCCCGGGAGATTTCCGGGGAAGTGGGGATATCTGAAAAAGAGGTTTCTGACCACCTGGCGCACATCGCGCGCTCGGTTGCACCGCAAGGCAAGAAAGTTATCATTACGCCTGCAAACTGTCTGGCCTGCGGTTATGTGTTTGAAGATCGTAAGCGCTTTACCCGACCCGGACGCTGCCCGCTATGCAAAAAATCCCACATCCAGAGTCCGCGATTCCGCATTTTTTAAATTAGCCACAGACCCGCGCAAAGGTTCAGGGTTCAGGGGTTCAAAGACGTGTTAGATGTGTTATATTGGTCACATTGGTTGAATGGGTTGGCTTAAGCCGAACCGATTGAACGAATTTAGCCAATCAAATCAATTAAGCAGATGAAACACCCGTCAGATGACTGACAACTGAAACCCATCTCAGTTTAATGTGCGCCGGAGATAATTTATTTCTTTTGGAGCCAGTTGCCGCTATTATCCTGTATCCAGTCACCTTTATTGGCTCTTTTGGCAATTTGCAATGCGCGACGCTTTCCGACCAGTTCGGCCTCAGTCCCCTGCTGTTTGGCAATCGCCGCGTAAACGGTTTTGCGGTCTTTATTTTCAGCGGCGACGACATCTGCTTTGGCTTGTTTGCCGCCGACGAATTGCAGATAGCCCTTGTTGTCCTCGCCCACAATGCCCTGGGCCTTGAGCTCTCTGATTACCGGCAACCGGTTTTTCATTCGGGCTTTAATGTCATCTGCGAATGCCGATATGCCGGCCACAAAAGTTCCGACGAGTACAAATGCAAGTATTTTTGTTAATGTTCGCCGTTTCATATAAGGCTCTCCTTGTTTTTACCTTGAAGCGTTAAGGTTTTATTCGGTAGCTGTAGAGCGGTCTTCTATCTTTTCTTCGGCCGCATCGATATCCTCGAAGAAGTTATCCAGGGCACGGTCGACCTTAACGTTTACATCGATGGTGATATGAATCGGTTTAACTTCAACCGGCGCCACTTCGACTTTGTGTTGCGTACAGCCGGCTGCGATTAAAACGAATAAGGCGCTGAGTAATATCGAGTTATGTTTTATCATTAGCTTACTCCCCACTTTTTTGAATCATTTGAATGAGCTCTTTGTATTGCATGATTTTATTCAGCGGCAGCCTGAAATTGACATCCAGGCGGATGCCTTGAAATGTCGAGCCCTGGACGCCGGCCTCAACTTGCGCAAATCCGCCCATATCCTTCCGATAAACAAAAGGCAAGGATTGGGCCGGTTTCCCGTCAAGCTGCATATTTAAAAGTAAATCCTCTCCCTCGGTTGTCAGATTCAGCTTTGCCCATGAATAATCATAATCTTCCAGGGCTTTTCTGGCAAGCTCCATCTGGACATACTGCGGTGTATCCGGCGGTATACCGGCAGTCAAGATTTCTGTGTCCGTCATGCGAATCTTTCCGGATGCACCGGGTGTCGTAAAAAGGAAACCGTCATTGAAGCTCAACTTCCCGTTTTGAAATCTTAAAGGAATTCTGCCATTGAGCTCGCCTTCGGCCTTGACACTGGCGGCACCGAACTGTTCAAGCACCCTGGCCAGGTTCAGGCGGTCGCAGTATAGAATCAGATTGTAGTCTTCCGTGCCTGACGTAAAGCGAATTGCCGGAGCGTCTACCTTTCCGTCACACCAATTAAAATGGCTCTTTTCGACCAGAAGCGACCGCGTCGATTCGATTTGAAAATCGATTGCGCCATTTTCGATCTCCATTTCTCCGATGGATGCGCGCGTGAATTTCAGCTTTTGTCCGGGGGCACTGCGCATTTTAGCCAGATCCGTTATCCATAGGGACATCTGAATCCCTTCCACCGAAATTTTATTTTTTCGGTGGTGTAATTTCCCATTGCTTAAGCTCGACGTTGTGGTTGCCTGTAATCCCCTTTTTCCAGCAACAACATTTCCCTGTTCCAGAAATTCCCCTTTTAATTTAAAACCGTTAGCTGCGGGTATAAATTTTCCCAAATCGATCTCAGGAGCGGATTGAGGATAAAAAACCCTCCACTGAGCACGGGTTTCATAATCTTTTGCGGGCCCCAAATCGGATTCGCCTGAAAATTTTGCCTTCAACTCCGGCATTAAAGAGCTTTTAAGTATTCCGTTGAAAGAAATTCCGTTTGTCGTTTGTCTTAATTCTGCTTGAATGGCTCCCAGGTTTAAGTTTTGATACCTGGCTGCTGAAACGGAAACATTTCCTTTTCGTTTTGAGTTTCCGGCCGGAAATGTCAACGGTATTTTGCCATGGGAGCTTTTGAAGCTCAGATCTCCCCCGGCGGCCTCAATATCAGTGCCGGCGAACTGTACGGTTGCCGCTGCCGTCTGTGTTCCGTTTTTGTCCCGCTGCCATTTCCCATTGACGTTGAGACTTTTGAAGCGAATTTTACTGGAGCTCAGTGTGATTGCCGTGCCGGGCAAATCCGCGTCATTTATTGATGTTAGCGTATTTGGCTCGTTCTGGATGGCGTCTGTTTTACCGTTTAAGACGAATTGCGGGCATAAAATGTTTACATCTCCCGATTTGATGTGAACATCTGCGATACTCAGGCGATATACCGTACTGATGTCACCGCCGATTCCTTTGCCGGATAGATGAACATTTGGAAATTTAGTGGTGAAATAGGTGTTATCGAATTCAAAAGCCGGGCCCGTCATGCCAGTTTGATGTTGATCCGCATTGGTGAGATCAAAGCGCCACTGGCTACCACCGGTGTGGTTGGCCGAAAATTTTAAGGGTAAGTCAAAAGGCTGCGTAAACCGCAACGGAACAGGTGTCGCGCTGAGACCGGATGAAGAATCGAAAGACAGGATAAAATTTCCGGAGATCTGGTAACCCGCTTCGGACGGTTGGACCACTGCGGACATATCCGCAACGGATGCGGTTACCGGCGCTACCGCCCTGAGACCGGAAAGCGCCAGGTTCCAATTCTGCTGGTCGGGCCCCCTGAAGTCAATGGTCAACGGCTTTTCATTTTCTGAATTTGTCGAACGGTTCTGTAATTGAAGACTTTTATAGCTGATGTCGATGGCCGAACTTTTCAACCGACCGGATATCGATGAAATTTTAAAAGGTGTGAGCTGCAATTCAGCATTTGCCGCTAAGCTGGCAAACCCTCCTAAACGCAGCCCATCTATGGAATTGAATATATCGGCAAATCTCAGCAGATCCACCTCTTCGGCTGTTAAATGAGATACGATCCGATTTTGCGCCAGATCCATTTGGGCTGAAACTTTTAGCATCTGTCCGCGCGGGTACAGGCGGGCCGTCGCGTGCAACGCATTTACAGCGCCTTTGGCGGAAACCATATCGATTTCAAAGGGTATTCGATATTCTTTGTTATTTGCGATGCCAACCAAAGTGCCGTTGTTGATTACAATATGTTGCGGGAACGGCGGGTGAGACGGACCGGCATCCGGTTTTTTTTTGTTCGACTCGAGCTGCTTCAAATATTCCTTCAAATCAAAGCCGCGAAAGCCCAGCCGGCCGTTTTTGTATTCGCAATAAAGCTCAACGCCGCTGGCCACAATTTTCTTGACCTTTTTTTGATAAATTTCACCAGGCGAATAGTCAATATGGATGGAGTGAACCACTAATGCAGGACTTTGGGCCGATCCGATTCGCATTGACCCCAGGCTCGCACCTGTTAGATCCAACTCCCTGAATTCTAGAGCAACGTCCGCAATTCCGGCCTCTTTTTTCATGATGGAAATGATTTTGGATTCCAGATAGCCGGGCAGGAGATATTGGGCCAGAAAAAATAGACCGGTACCGATTACGATAAGCAGCACAATAAAAATTATCGGTATGGCTATATGACGTTTTAAAGGCATTTGATGTCAATTTAACGGAATAATGGAACAGTGGAATGATGGAATAATAGTTTTTAAAGGTTACACGGATTGGAAATCAAAATCCATTTTTCCATTATTCCTGAGTTCCAACATTCCAACGAGGGCTCAGCCTTAAAAATGCTGCGTCTAATTATTATAATCATTCAAGAAGAATATCCACAATAGCATCGATTAAGACGTCTCTGAAGCGGCTTGAGTTGACGGATCCTTATTTTTTTCTTTGAATAAATGAGCTGCGGGTCATACCTGCCCCGATTGAATCGTATAAGATCGTTTTTGCAGATCTTAATTTTTCAAGGTTCTGGTTGATAGGATAACCCTGAATGTTATCCGCGCGCAGCTGCCTGTGTTCGAGGTCATAGGGCAGTCTTTGCATACAAACCACAGAGCAATTTCCGCGCACATGAATATTGGTTACCATTTTTTGGGCGATAAAATCTGCGGCGGCTTTTTTTAAATCTTTTGGGTCGCTTTCCAGGACCTGTTCAAGGGTTAACGGGATCATGGCGAAATTCGCCTGATGCTCGATTAGCAGATCGATATCGTTTAAGGTTAAGTTGTTGGCGGATAGTAATTCATTCAGATGTTTTTTAGCACCGCGCGTGGCCAGTAAAAATACCCCCTTTCCATTCATGCTGCCAAAGATATCACCGTCTGTCGGCAGCGCCTCTATATAGTCGGCGAAACAACCGTGGGTCCGTGTCAGGCAATCAATAATGCCCCACTTGGGTTTCGGATGGGAGCGGTTCTTGCCTTCGTGCAAGGTGAGCACAACCTGATAATCAGGGGCAAGGTAAACCGACGCCAGGCGCCTGTATTTGCCTGAATTGGCATAGGCGGCAGCAATTTTTGCGACCGGATCCGGATGTGACTCAAGGGTCATAATATCAAAAGCAAAGCAATTGACATGCTGATCATAAAACTGGAGTGCATTTCGAAAGTGTTTGAAGGTACCTTTGGCGGCTTCTTTGGGGTAGAGCTGTTCAACCAGTTGATGCTGCACGCGGACTGCGGTTGCCGGCACCCTGGATACAAGTTTGCCCAGCTGGTTGTCGACAATGATACCATCGATTATATTCGGGCCGCTTAATTCAACTATATTTTTTGCAATGCTGTGCGCCAATTCCTCACCGGCATTGAACTCAATTGTTGTCGTTCGGCAGTCGAATTCAGAACCGGATGCACCTCCGGTCGTAACCAGCGCGGTGGCCAGCGCATCATCGCCGAAAATTATATTTGATGTGTTATCAGGCGGGAAGGCTTTTGCGCGATGCACATTCTCTGCACCGACAATGATCGACAGGTCCCCCGGTTGCAGGATGCCGGCCAGCGACAAGATAAACACCAGCTCTACCGAGGCGTTAAAACCCGGACAGCCGGCGTATAAGTCCAGCACCAGTGCAGCCGGACAATCGCTTTGCACCAGTTGAAAGGGATGACGGATCAGGGGGCCGGAATCCCATTTGTCTTCACCGATATTGGTGGCCCCGATGACCAGCTTGATGCGGCAAGGATCGATGTCCGATGTTTGCAACAGATCCTGAAAAGCGAGCACGCCGATACGTTCATCCTCGGGAGCCACCATCCGCGTGCGCACACCGATTCTTTCTTCGATTGTTTGGTTGTTGACCGCTATACCGCCCTTGAACATCAGGCCTATATTTTCATAAATGGAATTGTCAACCAGCTTGCCCCCGTTCCAGGCACCCTGAGCGATGATTTCTAAAACTGTATCTGGCACCAAATCTAACTCCTTATTAATTTAGTCGAAGGTGGATTCAAATTCTTTAAACATGCCTCTAAAAAAAGTGACTAAAGTTGGAAGTGATCTAAAGTGACTAAAGTTAATGAATTCTAACATTGGATGCTCGTGTTGTGTCCGACAAATAAGTTACAAAATGAGTGCCACTCCCGCGCAGGCGGCAGTCCAGTTCAAAGACGCCTGGATTCCCGCCTGCGCGGGAGTGACCGATGGATAGCACGCCTCAGAACCTAATAATATTTTAGACAATATTTCTGGGACACGACACTAGACGTTGAAACGAAACTGAACAATATCCCCGTCCTGCACCTCGTAAGCTTTGCCCTCTAATCTCACGGTCCCCCGCTTTTTGGCCTCGGCATAACTGCCGGCGTCCGCCAAATCCTTAAAAGATAAAACCTCGGCGCGGATAAAGCCTTTTTTCATGTCGCTGTGAATGACGCCTGCCGCCTCCAGGGCCGGGGTTCCATTTTTTAAGGTCCAGGCCCGGACTTCATTGCTGATAATGGTAAAAAAAGAAATCAGATCTAGAACCTGATAGGACTGTTGGATGACGCGATCCATGGCGGATGCCGGGATATTAAATTCATTCAGAAATTCGGCAGCTTCGCCAGCCGCCATTTGGGCAAGTTCCTGCTCCAGTTTGCCCCTGACCACCAGGCAGGCTTCTTGGGCGATGAGGCCTTTGGCCTCCGGCAGCCGATCATCATCGTCTTCGTTGTTGAACAGGACCAAAACAGGTTTGGCGCTTAAAAACGCAAACCCGCTGAGTTTGGGAGCCGAGGATAGGTCTGGTTTCTTTCTCAACGGGGTTTCATTTTCCAGCATCCGGTGGCACTCAATCAGCAGGGCTTGCTCTTCTTTATCCATCTTTTTGCCCCGTTTGTGGTCCAGCTCGAGGCGCTCCAGGCGGTTTTCAGCGACAACCATATCCGCCAGAATCAACTCCTGATCGAGCCTGATAAAATCTTCCGCCAGCGCCGGTTTTTCAAAACCGTAAGCGGCATGATTGCGAACGACATGCAGCAGGGCATCACAATCCCGGACCGATGCCCAGAGACCGGGGTCACCGGGGCGGTCCTTTTTAATTCCGGGCAGAAAGTATTCCACCTGGGCATAAACGGTTTTTTGAGGCAAGAACATTCGGCTGAGGGCATCGACACGTTCATCCGGAACGCGGATGGCGGCAATGCGGTCCTCGCCCTTGTGTTCGGCACCGCTAATATTTTTGGTTAAGGCGTCGAATAGGGTTGATTTGCCGGCACTCGGCAGGCCGATAATTCCGAGTTTCATATGAGGCCTCAAAAAATGCTTTAGACCGATTTAAGGATAGACAGAACCCTACCATTGACATCGGATATGAAGCAAATAAAATTTAGATAATTCGTCGCCGATTGGGTTGTGGGGGGGCTTCGGCCGTTGCCGGTTCAGGTTTTGGTTGATGATTGTGGGGATTCAGCTTTAATTTCAGGAGCTTCTTCGGATGGCGGTATTTGCCGGCGAAACGGATTGTTGAATATGAATACGGTGATAATCGGCAGTACAAGACCCATGGCGGTGACCGTTATCATCAAGGCTCCCAACGCTTCGTATTGACCCCGCGGGATGGTAAAAATTTTGTTCAAATAATTGGTGCCGAGGTTGCTGGCGGAAAGGGCCAGATTGGTAAAGGCTGCCATAACCGCAAAATAGGTGGCTTTTTTATCGCGCGGCGCCTCTTTTGCAATCCACGCCAGCATGGGAATCATGGCCACCTGACCCAGCGGTGAGTCGGCCATGGTATCGATGATGGCGATGGTGCGCGCGCCAAAGCCGAAATGGGCCTCGGTCCAGACATGCAGGCCAAAGTACATGCCGATAAACGGCAGAATCATTATGGTTTGGTAAACCGATAAAAATACCACCAGATACGGCACCGGGTGGCGGCCCATCCAGCTGCGCAGGGCAACCATGCCGGCGATGGCCAGCAAAGAGGCGATCTGACGCAAGGTGCCGAGAAAAGCCTCATTAAAGCCCAATACGTCGATTTGCCACCAGAGGGCACCGGGACCAAATGAAGGGACGGCCCGGAAGACAAAAATAATAACGGCGATGCCAATGATTTCACGACGCTTGATCGGGTCCATGTCCCGCACCAGCTGGTGGATGAGATATCCGATAATACCCAGTGAACCTGCAAAGATGATTTCTTTTTTTAACTGCAGCTCTGAAAGCCCCAGCAGCAATGTCATGATCACAAATATCCCGCTGCCGCCCAAAATATACCAGTTGGGAGGGGTGCGGGCATCGTGCGTCTGCAACATTTTATCGATTTTTTCTGCCGAGAAGCCCTCTTGCCGCAGTTGATGATGGCGACGCCGGGTCGTCCAGCTGCCCAGGGTAACGCCCAAGACAGAGATGAGGGGTATGACCAGAGACCACTTGTACATGATCTCGTAGGAGAGTATGCTTGCCAGCCAGCCGCCCAGTCCGGCCACCAGGGCGCTGCCGCCGATGATCGCCATGCGCCCCAGGGTCTGCATGGTGACATGCATGCGCTGCAGTTTTGCATCCGCTATGGGTGAACCCGCTTCATCGACTGCGGGCACGGCTTCAACGGTCATGGCGTCCGCCACAACGTCCTGCAGGACGAAACCCACCGGGGACAGCAGCACCGAAATGATGTACCAGATATCGACCGGTAAAAATGACGCCATCCATTGGGTATGGCCGGTCAATCCCACCATGATCAGCAAGCTGAGCGCCATCAACGTTGCCCCGAAATAGACAAAACCGGCTTTGCGGCGCCAGAACAGATCGACCAGATGCCCCAGTGGCATCTTTAAGGCCCACGGCAGCCCGGCCCAGAAGGCCAACCCGGCTAAAAATGCAGCCGATAATCCCAATTGCTCTTTGACAAAAAAAGATTCGATGATGCCGGTAAATCCGGATATGCCGGCTGCCAGATAGACCATCAATGGCGGCAAATAACTCCAGCGCATTTCACGGAAAATCCCTAAAAAATCCTGCGTAAACCAGATCCAGAACCGGCGCGTGATGCGAGTGCTTTGGGTGTGGGCAGGTTGCTTGGCAGCCATGGTTCCCCTCAGTCAAATAAGGCAAGGCGGATTAAGATCGCTTCAAGTATATAATGCCGTATAAAAAACTGGCAACTAAAATCAGTAGTCAATTGACCTATCGCAGAATTGATTCTCCGTATTTGTTGCGGTCCGGATTTTGTTTGGGTTTGGTTCGATACGGGACGGGCATTTAAATTAAAATGGGACGATTGTTTGGACTTCAATCAATCGGATAACGGACGGCGCTCCCGTAATTCGGGTATGTCCGGCAGGGAGATGTTGCCCTCCGACTCAAAGGGCAGCACACGGGGAAACGCACCTGACCCCAGACGCAGTTTGCCTTTGATGTGATAACGGAGTTGTTCCTGGTTGCGCAAACCGGCGGCGCTTTTTATGATATCGAATACCGATGAATAGACGCGCAGCGGCAGGAGCGCGGTGCCGTATGCTGGAACTTCAACATCGGATTCTGAGACACCGAAGGCAAAGGCTTTGCCGTTAATTTCAATTTCACTCTCGACGCCCCGGATGTACAAGGGGGTGTCATTGGTGTTAAACACCCGCAATTGAACCTCAAAGACGGTTTCCAAAACGTTGAACGATTCCGGGCGAATATTAGCCAGTTTGACCCGCGGCGGCTCCAAGCGTTGCCCCACGCCGGCGCATCCAAAAATGGTCAGCAGCAGCAGCAGGATGGATGGAATCAATATTTTACCGAATCTAACGGTAACCATCGGCGATTTATTTTTTAATGCTTCGAAAATGCGTTTTCCAAAATTATTTAAAAAAGAAGGCGTCTCAAAACGGCTGTGAAAATTCGCTTGTTCCGATTACTGGCCCAGAATGCCTTTTAGCACGCCCTTGGCGGTCTCCTCAAGATTTTCTTTATCCAATTTTTGTCCGTCTTGCCCGGATCCCAGGACGGTTTCTTCCAGCTGTTTTTTAGCCATGCCGGCCAGATCCGGCGCAAACTGAGGCTTGGAAAAAGTGCCGGTAACCAGCACCGGCACCATGAGTCCCGATCGCTGTGCCGTATCGCCCTGTCCTTTGATGGTGCCGACCACCTTGGGCTCCACCCGAAAGTCCAGCGCTTCCGAGACCAGATTGGCGTTTCCGGCTGCGACGACCCGAATGAGCGGTGATTTTAAGCTCGTTTGCGGCGTGTTGAAAATCCCGTTTTTAATAGTGAACGGTGAACTGAGTTCAGCAAAGTCGGTTCGCGGCCGCTCGGAGGGTTTTTGTGCCAGACCAAAAGCGGCTTTGGCATTGCGAACCATGCCGGCCAGATCAATACCGACGATGGCGCCGTCGTTGAACTGCAGCTGGCCGTCACCATTGAGGGTTTGCTTTATCGTATCTGCGCTATCGCCGGACATGGCCAGTTTGAACTGGGCATTGGTGGCACCCTCTAATATATCTTTTTCTAAAACATCTCTGAGCAATGGTCCGACCTGGATATTTTCAACATTAAGGCTTAGACTGCTTTTGGGCGTATTTGTCTGCACGTTAAAATTTCCAGCGCCGGAAACATTTCCCTGGTACATATTTAATTTCATGGGGTCGAGATTGAACATTCCGGCGTTGGCCTTGATTTGAAGTATCAGATCCTCGATTTTGGCTTTATTGACGACAAGTTGCCCGATCTGAATCCGGCCGTCTAAAATAAGTTTGCGCAGGGGTTCGTAATCGGCGGCTTGCTTTTGAGTCGGTTTTTTGGTCGTCGTCGGCTGCTCTGATTTGGGGGGTAAATAACGGTCTGCATCAATGCGGTCCAGATTGAAATCAAACGTAAGATTGGGTCTCGAAAAATCAGAGGCGTTCAGCGAAAATTTGAGCGTCGATTCGTCCAGGTTGAGAATTCCATCCGAAACCATCAATTTTTTTTGATCCCCCTTAAGATTCGCTTTTAGCGCCACACGACCCAGCGCATCCGGATCGGAAGTCGCGACAGGAAACTTTTGGTCCAGGGCCGCCATTAATTTTCGTGGGGAAAACGCTTTGATCTCGACTGCCATATCGATGCCCGGTTTTGAGCCGGGGTTACTTACCTTGCCGTTGAGTTGCAGGATCAGCTCTTTGAGTGCTTTGATGTCAAGATCCAATGGAATCGATGCCTGCTTAAAATCTTTACCGACCGGCCCCACCGTGCCGTCAATCGACAACGGCTGATTATCCAGGAGTGCTGAAAATGAAAGTGTGACTGGACGCTCCAGGGAAACATCCCTTAATTTTAGGTTGACCGCTGTGATTTCTTTGCGGGTGTTGGCGGTGTGGTCAATCCAAATAAGTGAACCGTTCTTAATTGAAAACTCACCAACTGTCAGGTCCTTGATCGGCAACCCGGCTTCTGCTTCTTCCGATTTAGACGCCTTGCCAGTTTTTTCAGCCGCTGATTTTTTTTTGGCATCTTCTGACGGGGCCCAGTTTACCTGCCCGTTTTTGTTTTTCACCAGGGTAATGTTGGGTTCGTCTAAAATAAATCGCTTCACTTGAATATCCTTAGAAATCAGGGGCAGCAGTTTTACGCGGACTTCAAATGATTTGACGGTGACAAGCGCTTTTTCCGAAAATTCAGACGTATTGCCTAAACGCAGATCAGAAAAGGAAATGCCGGCCCAGGGGAAAAGGGATAAGCTCAGGTCATCGCCCACTGAAAAGGGTCGACCGGTGGCGTCAGCTACTTTTTTCTCCAATTGCGGCTTGTAATCCCGAATGTCGATGAATGCCGGTGCGATTAACAATGCGGCGATAACCAGCACGACCAGACTGGCACAAATAATCAACCCCCACTTGATGGCTTTGTTCATGGTATGCCTCCTTTATCAAGGCTGAAGGGAATTTAACTTTAGCTAACGTATTCACCATACTCCAAGCTGTCAAGCTTGCTTCAAACGAGGCTGCACTTGGGATAATTTCAATCTGAACTACTTGATATAACGATTAATTTTAAGCGTTAAAATAAATCTTCTATTTCGGCTTTTTAGATACCAGCGCTGCCTGCAGTTTTTCTCCCAAAGCGCCCAGCGACGATTGACCCTCCTTGGTGAATTGTTGCCAATCCTGTTCATCGCCGGATGTCCCCGGTGCCAGTGTCATTTTCCGTTCTTTAGCTGAAATCTCGGTAATGACCACAGGAATGGTGTTGCCTTCCTTAAGCTTTTCGATGACGGCGGATTGAGATGACTGACTGATTTTGGATTTTGGAAGCAGACCGGTGACGCCGGGTGAAAGGGTGATAAAATAACCGAATTTTTCCTTCTTTTCGATAACGCCTTCAACCCTCTGGCCCGCCGAATATTTTTGGGGTACCTCGCTCCAGGGGTCTCCTTCGGCATCGCGTATACTTAACGAAATCCTCCGGTTTGCGAGATCCAGGTCTTTTACCAGAACAAAAACACTTTCGCCGGGCGTCACGATTTCTTGCGGTTTCAAGATTCGTTTTTGATAACTCATTTCACTGATATG
>JBFFCW010000016.1:0-22719 GCA_041559695.1 Desulfobacterales bacterium | reverse complement strand
TGTGGCCAAAGAAGAACCGATTGTTGTTGAGGGTGTTGTTCTGGAAACATTGCCCAACGCGATGTTCAAGGTTGAATTGGAGAACAAACATCAGGTGCTCGCCCATATTTCGGGAAAAATGCGGATGCACTTTATTAAGATCCTTCCCGGAGATAAAGTCACGGTTGAGCTTTCTCCATATGATCTGACTCGCGGTCGAATCACCTACCGATCGAAATAAACTGGGTATTCGGTATTGGGTATTGGTAATGATAGCAAGCAGATCGGGCTTTTTTTACCAATACCGAATACCCAATATCCAATAGGGATACCTGATTTTAGGAGTATATTTTATGAAAGTAAGAGCATCCGTAAAAAAAATTTGCCCCAAATGTAAAATCGTTCGACGCAAAGGCGTCGTCAGGGTAATCTGCGAAAATAAACGGCATAAACAGCGGCAGGGATAAAGGAGGATTGACATTGGCAAGGATTGCAGGGGTTGATCTACCCAGGAATAAGCGAATCGAAATCGGGCTGACCTATATTTATGGGATCGGCAGAACCTCGTCCAGGCGGATTTTGCAGAAGCTCGATATCGATTTAGATTTGAAGACCGATCATCTGACCGAAGATCAGATCAGTAATATCCGCAAGGCAATCGACGATCAATATAAGGTGGAAGGTGAACTGCGCACCGAGATCTCGATGAATATCAAACGCCTGATGGATCTGGGTTCTTATCGCGGACTGCGTCATCGCAAATCGTTGCCGGTGCGCGGCCAACGAACCAGCACCAATGCCCGCACCCGGAAAGGACCCAAACGGGCTGCCGTCAAGAAGAAGGGCGCCGCCAAACAGAAAAAGTAAACGGCTTAGGGTATAATTTGATTAGATAAGACAGAGGCAAATCGATGGCCAAAAAAATTCGTACGAAAAAAAAGGTAAAGAAAAACATTTCGAATGGCGTTGTTCATATTCAATCGACATTTAATAATACGATTGTGACCATAACCGATTCTGGCGGAAATGTTGTCTCCTGGTCCAGTGCCGGGGTGCAGGGGTTTAAAGGTTCTCGCAAAAGTACACCTTTTTCAGCCCAGCTCGCCGCTGAAGACGCAGCCCGAAAGGCAATGGATCACGGTATGAAAACCGTAGAGGTTTATGTTAAGGGTCCCGGTCCCGGAAGAGAATCTGCGTTACGTGCGCTGCAGGCTGCCGGATTCAATGTTGTGATGATTAAAGACGTGACACCCATTCCCCACAATGGATGTCGACCGCCCAAGAGAAGAAGAGTCTAATTTAGTTAATTTGTTGAAATGTTAATTGGTCAAATAGTTTTCAATGATTTTGTCCTCAGTTACGAATCAACCATTAAACGATTTAACCATTTAACGAAATAAAAGGGAGGATCTTTTGGCAAGATATAAAGATTCGGTTTGTCGGCACTGCCGGCGCGAAAATTTAAAATTGTATCTCAAGGGAGACCGCTGCTATTCGGATAAATGCGCCTTTGACCGGCGTTCGTATCCGCCCGGACAGCATGGTGAGCGCCGCGGCAGGAAAATTTCTGATTACGGGATACAGTTGCGGGAAAAACAGAAGGTCAAAAGAATGTATGGACTTTCTGAAAAACAATTTCACCTTTTTTTTAAAAGGGCTGAACGCCAGAGAGGTGCCACCGGTATAAACCTGCTGGGATTACTGGAACGGCGTCTCGATAACGTTGTTTATCGCCTTGGGTTTGCGAATTCCCGCGCTCAGGGGCGGCAGTTTGTCCTGCACAATCATTTTTTGGTCAATGGCAAAAAAGTCAACATTCCGTCTTTTTTGGTCAAACTCGGCGATGCAATTGAAGTTAAGGAAAAGAGCAAAAAGGTTGCAGCGATCTCAGACTCTATAGAGGCGGTCGTTCGCAGAGGAATCCCGCAGTGGCTGGAACTTGAAAAAGAGAAAAACAAAGGTGTTGTAAACGGATTCCCGGTACGCGAAGACCTTACGATGCCGATTCAAGAGCAGTTGATTGTCGAGCTCTATTCCAAATAGCGGTCTCAGCAGCATATGGATTGTGGTCTGCGGTCTCGACTTAAAATCGATTATTCAACACCCAACATCCAAAAACTTTTTCAATCTGGAGAGAAAAAATGTCATCTGATGAACTGATGTATATTAACTGGCAACAAATGATTAAGCCAGAAAAAGTTCAGGTTAGCAGTAATCCATCCTATGGCAAGTTTGTGTGTGAACCATTGGAAAGGGGTTTCGGCATTACGATTGGCAACTCCTTAAGGAGGATTATACTGTCATCGTTATACGGCGCTGCCATTACAACGGTAAAGTTTGACGGCGTCATGCACGAGTTCAGTGTTATCCCTGGAGTGCTGGAAGACGTGTCCGAAATCATTCTTAATCTTAAAGAAGTACGTTTTCGGCTTGCTGACACAGAACCCAAGACCGTGCGACTTGAAGCTTCGGGAGAAAGAGAAGTCACCGCCGGCGACATCGTGAGTGATGACGGGAAATCTGATGTGCTAAATCCCAAGCACCACATCGCGAGCCTCTCGGAAGAGGGTAAGTTAAACATGACCATGACCGTAAATTACGGAAAAGGATACTCCCTTGCCGAAGCAAATAAAGATGAAGAAGCCCCTACCGGTACAATACCGATTGATGCGGTCTACTCGCCGATCAGACGTGTCAATTATGTGGTCGGCAATGCGCGTGTCGGTCAGCGAACAGATTATGACAAACTTACGATGGAAGTCTGGACCGACGGAAGCCTTCCTCCCGAAGATGCCGTTGCATTTGCCGCAAAGATCTTAAAAGATCAGATGAGCATTTTCATAAACTTTGACGAAGAACTGGAACCTGTGGCTGAGGAAAAATCCGACGATAAGGCCAAAGCAAGTTATAATGAAAACCTGTATCGCAGCGTTGAAGAACTTGAATTATCGGTTCGCAGTGCCAACTGCCTCAAGAATGCAGACATTAACCAGATTTGGCAGCTGGTCAGCAAGACCGAAGCAGAAATGCTCAAAACAAAAAATTTCGGTCGCAAGTCCTTGAACGAAATTAAAGAAGTAATGTCCGAAATGGAATTGTCGCTCGGCATGAAACTGGAAGGCTTTGTGCCCCCCGAAGAAGATAACGAAGAAGGAGAGTGATTGGCCGTATGAGACATCGAAAAGCTAGCTTGAAACTAAATCGAACCACAAGTCATCGCCTAGCGATGTTCCGCAATATGGTCACCTCTTTGTTTAAACATGAGCGTATTCGGACCACGGGGCCTAAAGCCAAAGAGTTGCGGCGCTTGGCAGAGCATCTCATTACCCTGGCTAAAAGGGGCGACCTGCACGCCAGAAGGCAGGCGCTTGCGGTTATCAGAGAAAAAGCCGTAGTACACAAACTGTTTGATGAAGCCAATGAAAAATTTGGCCATTCTGCCGGAGGGTATACCCGCATTGTCAAGTTGGGTCGACGGGCCGGCGATGCAGCGCCGCTGTCTTTGATTGAACTGATTGTTCCCGAGGCCGCTGGAAAGAAAAAAATCAAAAAGAAAGGCGCTGAAGCGAAAGCTGCCAAAACAAAAGCGGGCAGCGAAAAGAAAGCTGACGTTAAAGCTCAAGATAAAAAGAAATCAGCTAAAAAAGAAGCCGCGGCTGAAACGAAGAAAGAGCCGAAAGCAAAAAAGAAAGAGGCCTCAGCGAAAAAAGAAAAACCGGCTAAAACGAAAAAGGCGTCCGGAAAAAAAGACGAGCCCAAGGCCAAGTCAGCAGCAACCCGGAAGAAAGACGATTCCGCCGGCAAACCTAAAAAAGCATCCAAGAAGAAATCCGCAAAGGAAGAAAAAAAAGCTTAAATTAACTCATCTTCGAATCTTCTTTTCAAAAAGATCTGAAATTATTTCAGCAGACCCTGTCGAAAACGACGGGGTCTTTTTTTGGGCATATTGCTGTTTATGAGATGAGCCCTATGCGTTTGCTGTCTCTCAAAAATATTGTCTAAAATATTATTCAGAAGTCCCGAGGCGAGTTGCCTGTTCGTCACTCCCGCGCAGGCGGGAATCCAGACGTCTTTGAACTGGACTCCCGCCTGCGCGGGAGTGACAATCATTTCGTAACTTATTTTTAGGACACAACATGGGTCGATATTTCTCAAATTCGTGGGCGCATTAAATTTGATAAAAATCCCGGCCCTTGATTTATTAGCAGCGTTTCGGATATATAAATTCAATTCAATCGGATTCAAAAAGGGGGAAGGGGATGAACGACTCTGCCGATTTTATAAAGCCAAAAGCTTTTGTGTTGAGCGATGCCCAGGTAGAAAAAATCCACAGAGCCACGCTGGATGTGCTGGAACATACCGGCATAAAAATGCAGCACTCGAAAGTCGCGGAAATTTTGGACGGTGCAGGGGGTCGTGTTGACAAGGATCGAATTTACTTGCCTGCTGATATTGTGGATGAGGCACTTGGCAATTCTCCTTCCCGTGTGGTCTTGGGCCGCAGAAACTTTGAAGAATCAATCATTTTAGAAGGAGATCGCACCTGGTTTGGTCCCTGTCTGGATTGTTTGAATTATTTAGATCCGGCCACCAATGAACGTCGTGCTTTTACCTCTGAAGACTGCCGCATAAACGCATCCCTTGCCGACGGGCTGCCTAATTTTTCATGGGCGATGACTCTTGGGCTGGCGGATGATGTCCCCCCCGGTATGGCTGATCGTGTTATTGCCCGGCAGGCGCTGACCTATTGCGAAAAACCGCTGGTTTTTTGCTGCCAGGGCCTTGATAGCACCCGGGACATTTATGAAATGTCGCTCGTGATTTCTGGGAATGAAAAGCACTTTAAACAGGCGCCCAACATCGCCACGATCTTAAGTCCAACTTCACCGCTCGCATTATCCGAGGTTACGATCGATAGATTATTGTTTTGTGTAGAAAAAGATATACCTGTAATTATCTGCCCTGCGCCTTCGGCCGGCAGCACCAGCCCGGCAACACTCGCGGGAACGATCTTGCAGGCAAACGCAGAATCGCTCAGCTGCCTGGTGATCGCCCAAATTCTCCGTCCGGGTTTCCCCATCATTTATGGCGCCATGCCCAGTATAATGGATATGGCAACGACAATTTTTTCATACGGTGCCCCCGAATTAAGCTTAATGTCGGGCGCCTTTTGCCAGATGGTAAAATATTACAAATTACCGTCTTTCGGGACAGGCGGGTGTTCTGATGCCAAATATGTCGACGCACAGGCTGCGGTAGAGGCAACATTTTCCTTGTTGAGTTCATCTCTAACAGGGGCTAACTTGATACACGACTGTGGGATTCTCGATCACGGATCGGTGGCTTCTCCAGCTTATAATGTGCTGATCGATGAGGTACTCGGGATGGTTAAAAGCTACGAGCAGGGAATCATCTCAAATGACGACACCTTGGCACTCGATGTGATTGATCGTGTTGGGCCAGGTGGTCATTTCCTGGAAGAGGAGCATACATTGAATAATTTTCGGGATGTATGGTATCCACAATTATTTGAAAGAACGGACTATGATCACTGGCTCGAAAAGGGCGCAAAAAATTTTGAAGAAAGGCTGCTTGAAAAAACCAAACAGGCGATGGCCCATGTTCCCTCACCTTTGTCGCCGGCGGTTCTGAGAGAGCTTGAGCTGTTGGCCAAGCACTGGAAATAAATGAAAGTAACCATCACATTTTGCGGCCCACTGGCGCGACAGGCCGGAATTGGAAAAGCAGAAATCGAACTTTCTGAAATGGCCTGTTTCGAAGACCTTTTGTCTGAAATCGGGCACCGGTATGGCCCCAATATGCAGCCACTCATCTGGGATGCAGACCGGGGCAGCTTTACCCACCACGTACTTGCCATGAAAGGATTCAAGAATTTAACCGATTTAAAGGAACCGTTGAATAACGGGGAAGAAATAAAGTTCTTTCTTGTCATGGTGGGTGGCTAATAAATCGCACATCATAAATCAAATCAATTCCTCACTGTTTAACCCGATGGAGAAGCTCAAAATGGTGAACGTTCGAGAAGCAGCGGTAGTTGTTGTTGGCGGCGGAATTATGGGTTGTTCTACAGCCTACGAGCTTGCAAAAAAGGGGCAATCCGTTATTCTGCTGGAAAAAGGTTTCGTCGGCGCTGAAGCCTCTGGCAGAAATGGCGGGGGGGTGCGTCAGCAAAAGCGAGATCCGGCGGAGCTTCCGCTGGCCATGGAATCTGTGAAGATCTGGCAGGGGTTGCAGGAAGAATTGGAGTGGGAGCTTGAATATCATCAAGGCGGCAACCTCCATATTCTGGGAAATCCCGACCGGTATGATTTTTTTGTTGAACAACTTCGATATTCCCAGGAAGCCGGTCTGGATGTACGCCTGTTGAGCCCTGAAGAAACCCGCAGATTGCTGCCGACCCTGCGAAAGGATCTGGACCTGCTGGGTTCCACTTTCTGCCCGTCGGACGGAAATGCCAATCCGCTGTTCGTGTGCACGGCATATGCAAAAGCGGCGCAACAGCTGGGTGCCGAGATCAGGGAGCATGAGCCCCTGGAGCGATTGACGGTTAAATCCGGTCGAGTGATTGCCGCTTTGACAGCGCAGGCCGAATACAGAGCATCGGATTTTGTCATTGCCGCCGGTGCGTGGTCAAGGCCAATTTGTCATCAAATCGGTCTGGATTTTCCGGTGGCGGTCAAGCGTTCTCAACTTATGGTGACCGAGCCGCTTCCCCCGGTTTTCACTGAATTTATCAGCGCCGATCAATGCAGCTGTTATTTCCGCCAGGCGTTAAGCGGCGGAATTCACATCGGCATCCCAAGCGCGCCCATCGAAGATCATAATAAAACGACAAGTTACGACGCATTTAAGATTGCCGGGCAAAGCTGCCTGACGCTTTTCCCATTTCTGGAGAAGGTCAGCATTGTTCATAGCTGGGCCGGGCTGACCAACTGGACCCCTGATGCGGTTTGTATCATCGACAAAGCCCCCCATGTGGAAGGATTTTATTTAACCGCAGGGCATTCGGGTCACGGCTTTTGCCTGGGCCCGATTACGGGAAGGCTTCTGGCGGAATGGATCGTTGACGGGACGCCCTCAATGGATTTGTCGGCGGTGCGCTGGACACGATTTAACGGTATTG
Organism: Desulfobacterales bacterium; assembly: GCA_041559695.1. GTDB lineage: Bacteria > Desulfobacterota > Desulfobacteria > Desulfobacterales > JAHEIW01 > JAHEIW01. Next base: position 15,596 of record JBFFCW010000016.1, on the reverse strand, counting down.
ATCTCTGATCTTAGTCGATCGTTTCAAACTTAATAAATCGACAAAATATGCTTATTGAATACCAGGGAGATGATATGACACAGGACTTGAGAATACGGAAGGATGTGCAGCGCGGTCAGGCCTTTGAGATCGAAGTCGATGGTTTACCGGTTGTCGCTTATGAAGGGGAGACAGTCGCTGCAGCCTTAATGGCAGCCGGCATACGGACAACCAACCAGACTGCCAGGGGAGACGAGCCCCGGGGGGTTTGCTGTGGAATCGGCCTGTGTTACGGCTGTACGATGGTCATTGATGGCGTGCCCAATACCCGGACGTGTCAAACACTGGCGCAGCCCGGGATGCGTTTAGAAACCCAGAAAGGCTTGCAGAGATGGAAGGTGGCAGAGTGAAAAATCCCGAATTAATTATAATCGGTGCCGGTCCCGCTGGAATCGCCGCTGCACTCGAAGCCGCAAGGGCGGGGGTAGCCGTCAAAATTTTAGATGAGAATCCGAAATGCGGTGGCCGGATTTACGGTCAACTCAACGACGGTTTCAAACTGCTCAATCCCGGTTTTCTGGGTCCGGATTATGCGAAGGGAAAAGTGCTTCTGGCAGAGTTTGATGCCATTCGCGCAAAAATCGATTACCTGCATGATGCGCTCGTGTTTGCTACATTTGAAAATCGGATCATGGCATTTCATCAAGCGGGTAAAGGACAGCGTTTAGCGTTCAACAAGCTTATTTTGGCCACCGGTGCTTACGACCGACCGGTTCCATTTCCGGGCTGGACCCTGCCGGGTGTGCTGACCGCAGGCGGGGCACAGACCCTGGTTAAAATGCAAAGGGTGTTGCCGGGCAAAAATATCCTTTTTGCCGGCACAGGCCCTTTGCAGCTGGTTGTAGCCAACCAGGTCCTGGATGGCGGCGGAAAGGTCGAGGCGATCCTGGAGGCCGGTGAAATCAATAACTGGCTCAAATTGTTAAAAGGATTCAGTCGCAATTGGGGGCTTTTGACCGATGGACTGCAATATATACGCGCAATCCGCAAGGCGGGTGTGCCCCTGTTGCGCAGACATATGATATTGGAGGCCCGCGGGGACCGTCAGGTGGAGGAGGCCGTTATTGCTGAAGTGGACAAGGATTGGCGCGCCATTGAAAAAACACGCCGTGTCCTTAAGGTTGATACAATATGCCTTGGCTATGGTCTAGTGCCTTCGGTTGAACTGACGCGGTTGGTGGGTTGTCAGCACCGATATGCGCCTGATCTCGGGGGCTGGGTCCCGGCACGAAATGAGGACATGGAAACATCTGTGCCAGGCGTGTTTGCCGTGGGTGACGGCGCCGGCGTTGCCGGCAGCGCCATGGCCATGTTTGAAGGAAGAATCGCCGGTATTTCCACTGCCCAATCCCTCGGCTACATTTCAGCTGAGGAAGCCCGCAAACGGAAAAAACCCTACCTGAATGACATGAAAAAGCTGGGGCGTTTGCGAGATGCCCTGGATCGGATATCATACCCCCGTCCGGGCCTATTTGAACTCGCCCATGATGATACCATCATTTGTCGATGCGAAGAATTAACACTGGGGGATATTAAAAGCGCCATTGCCGAAGGCACCATCGAGATGAATGCGTTAAAACGCATGACCCGCATGGGCATGGGCCGCTGTCAAGGGAGGATGTGCGCGCCGGCAGTCCAGGAAATCATCGCCGGACAATCACGAATTCCGGCAGCGGAAATCGAGTATCTCAACCAGCGACCGCCAACAAAGTTGGTTCCGATCGATGTATTGGAATCTTTGCCTGGCGAATTTGAGATTCGACACGGGTGGTAGCCTGATTATTTAAAGACAGGCTGCAATTCCGTCTGGCTCCATTGCAGCCGCTTCGTCGCAGCGTTATCCAATTAGCGAACGGCCAATGACAATGTTTTGAATCTCGGTTGTTCCGTCCATATAGTATGTTACTCTTGCGCCGGACATTTGCCGTGCCAATGGATTTTCTCGCAAAAGACCGTTAGCCCCCATGGCCTGCATTGCGGTACTGAGACCCTCAAATGCGGCCCGGCTCGCGAATTTCTTTGCATGCGCGGCCATGACGGTGACACTTTCCCCCTTATCGATGATTTCCGCCGCACGATAGGTCAGCATGCGACTGGCCTCAAGTTGGGTGGCGGCTTCGGCAAGTTGCCATTGGAGACCTTGCTGGTTGATGATCGGGCGGCCGAACGCTTCTCGTTTTTTGGCATAATCCACGGCAGTGTTTAAACCGCCTTCAAGCGCACCGTTGCACATGGCAGCAACTCCGAAACGCGCTACATCGATTCCGTCCATTGCCGCCTTGAAACCCTTACCCGACGCAAATGCCATCATCTCGGCTTCAACCTGGCAGTTGGAAAATTCTATTTCATTAACCCCCATGGCATGATTACCCAGCATGTTGTAAGCCGGTTTTGCTGAAATACCCGGCATGTCCGGCTTGACCACAAAACCGGCGACTCCATCGGCCGACGACCCTGGGATGGTCTGAGCGAAAACGAATAGAAGGTCTGCGTTTACACCATTTGTAACCCAGGCTTTGCTTCCATTTATGATGTATTTATCGTTTTTCTCAATTGCTGATGTTTGAATGGATGTTGCATCCGACCCGATATCGGGTTCCGTCAATAAAAACGCTCCAATGGCTTCACCGGACATCAATTTGCCCAGGTTTCGATCTCGAAGCACTGTATTCTCGATAAGGGAGGCCACAATCGTCACAACGTTATGAACCGCCAGGGCGCAGGTAAAACCGATATCGACCCTGGCCAATTCTTCATAAACGCGTGCAATGGTGGCTGCCGAACTCCCGTTCCCGCCCAGTTCTTTTGGTATGCGGATACCAGCAAATTGGGAAATGGCCATCCGAAGCGTTTTTTCGGGTTGCTGTTTGGCTTGCTCCCAATGTTCCGCATAAGGCTTTAGGTGTTTATCTGCAAACACTTTGGCTTTATCGACAAAATGTCCGTCTACCGGGTTAAGTGGGTCCGAGTATAGCGAAATTGACATCGCAAATCCTTTATGTTTTCTAAAGCATTCATTGTATATTACGACAGATTCTCCAGCGCTTCTCTTGCGGCCTCTTTGACTTCTGCCGCATATTCTCCTTTCAATATGCTTTCCAGCAAAGACGATGTTTGCTGCGGCGCCATTTGACCCAAAATATACACGAGATCACCCCTTACCCGATTATCAACTTCATCAAACCGCCGCCACAGGGGTTTGATGGTTTGAACCGCCAGATCCGGATTTTTCTCGATGATTTCCTCCATCGCCACCATGGCACCCAAACGAACCGGCCACTTTGTATGGATCAAAAGTTCATAAAAGGCAGGAAAGATTTCTGCTTTGCCCAGCATCATTTCTGCCAGTTGACTGGCTTTGCCCTCCTTTAGCATCATTTCCAGAGACGCCGGTCCCAAAATGCTGGGATCGCGGTTTGCCATCATCTCAATAATTTCGTTGAGTTGAATCGTTCCGGTCCAGCGGAATTGATCTTCTAAAATCAAGGTGGGCACGGATTGAATGTTGTCTTTTTCGGCAAGTTCGGGGAAGTGCATCACGTCGACAACGGTTAATCGAATGTTGGGGTTCAACGTTAACAGCGGAAGCAGCTGTTGCAGGGCACCCGGGCAGAATTTGCACCGGGGCGAGACGTAAATAACCAGATGGGTTGGCAAATCGATTTTTACCAGCCGGGCCGCTGCTGATCCCTCAAGCCGGGCTGTTCCCGTATCTTTCAATTGAAGGGCTTCAATAAAGGGCCCGACCTCGGTGCCCGCCGGAATCGCCTGATACCGTAATCCGTTATGAACCTGGATAGCCGGAATCTCACCTGGATCGCCCTGTTCTTTTTTGACACGAACTTGCGGTACCCGCTGAACAAGTTCGTCGCAAAATTGCCTTATCGCGGGGCTTTTCTCATGATCGGTCTGTATAAGCTCAATCTGTATTTCTTTTGATAAACATTCATTTAAGACCGCGAATTGCTTTCTTTCAGCAGGATTCATCATTTTTTGGTTTGGTTTCAGCTATTAAGCAAGCGTTATATTGGTTTTATTGGTTTAATTGGTTCAATTAGTTCGATTTAAGCCAACCAATTCAACAAATGAGACCAATAAAACTAATCTAACAAATCGTTAAACCACTGAACTCTTCTTCTGACACCTGAACACTGAAACCCGATACCTTTATTACGTGGGTCCTTGCAATGCAAGTTAAAATTCATAACTTCGGTTTGAATCATAATGATGAAATAAATTTCCCATCTGTTTGATCATCCGTTCAAGGCATTCCTTGACTTGTCGTTTTTTATGATGATATAGGCCATTATGGAACCCATTTCAAAAATGTCTTTTGGCCCCATATCCTTGTTGGTGCCTCGTTTAAAATCCTCAACATACAACAGTATGCCAGAGGTTTTCGACCCACAAAGATATTAAGATCAGGCGGGAAGTCCCGCGAAGTGGGAAAACTCGGCCCCGCCGCGATCTTGAACCAAAATCCTATTTTTGAGATGAGTTCTAAGAATAATCGATCCGGCTTTGCGGTCTATCAAAGACTTCTGCAGAAAGGAGAAATCGAAGTTATGGATTCTGAAAGCCTGTTGAAAGATAAAATTGTATTGGCGGTGGATGATGAGGTCGACGTGACCGATACCATCGTAGAGGTTTTGGACATGTGCCTGGTGCGGAAAGCCAATGATTATGATACCGCCCGTCAGCTTTTGATGAGTTACACGTTTGATATTGTCATTCTGGATATCATGGGCGTAAACGGCTTCGAACTTTTAAAGACCTCCGTCAAACGGGGGTTCCCCACCGTAATGCTGACGGCCTATGCCTTGACGCCGGAGGCATTGGAAAAATCCATTAAACTGGGTGCGGTTTCTTTCTTGCCAAAGGAAAAAATGAGCGACCTGGACGAGTTTTTGGCTGATGTCGTCCTGAAGGGCGGGCAACCGGTCTGGGGCAAGTTGTTTGATAAACTCGGTGAATTTTTTAATAAGCGTTTCGGGCCGGACTGGAAACAGCGCAATAAATTTTTCGAGGACTTCGAAAAATCCATAAAGTCGGAAAAATAGACCGGATTCGGATTGTCACCGGATTTATTTTGAAACTGGAGGTTGCCCAATTTGCCTGTGAACAAACTGTTGCCCCTTTCTGAGGCGATTGACCGCTTTGTGCCGGATGACAGCTCCATTGCCACGGGCCTCGCCCAGGAAACCCTGATTCCATTTGCTGCCGGACATGAACTCATCCGTCAGAACAAAAAGCGTCTTACGCTGATCGGTCCGATCTCGGATATTTTGTTTGATCAAATCATTGGTGCCGGTTGTGTGCGCACAATCCGGGCGGCCTGGGTGGGCAATGTCATCACCGGGTCCTGTTATAATTTTCGCCGAATGGTTGAGAACGGCGCCCTGGAAATGGAAGACCACTCCAATTTAACCCTGGCCATGGCCCTGCGAGCTGGTGCCATGGGGGTTTCTTTTATGCCTGCCCGCACCGCGCTGGGCAGTGATCTTTTCAAAACCAACGCCAGCCTGAAAACCATGAATTGCCCGTTCAGCGGCGATATCCTCACCGCTGTGGGCGCAATCAAACCGGATGTTGCCATTGTTCATTTACAACGGGCGGATAAATTCGGAAATGCGCATGCCTGGGGCAACCTGGGGCTGACCCGTGACGCCTGTCTGGCCAGCCGCCGCATTATTGTTACGGCCGAGGATATCGTGGAACCAGACGTCATCAGCCGTGACCCGAACCGGGTGATAACACCGGGATTTCGGGTCAGCGCCGTGGTGCATGCGCCCTGGGGCGGCCATCCTTCGCCGGTGCCCGGTTATTACAACCGGGACCATCAAGCCTTCATCGACTACCGAAATCAGAGTAAAACTCCAGACGATTTTGCAAAATGGAAAAAATATTGGGTGGATAATATACATGCGCCGCGAGATTACCTTAACCTGGTGGGCAAAAAGCGCATGGCGGAGCTATCCATAGCGCATCACGATATTTCGGAACCGGTAGATTATGGTTATTAGAGAAGGTTTCAGGTGTCAGGTGTCAGGAATCAATCGTTGTCAGTTTTAAATGTACAAGCATTAGGTATCAGAAGATAGAGATAAGTACTCAAACTGACATTTTTTTGTTTCTTGTCATTTTTTTGCTGACACCTGAACACTGACACCTGAAGCCTTCTATATGATACCCGACAATTCAAGAATTTAATTTGTTGTAAACAATTTATGCGCTTAATATGTCTTATACATTACCACAGCTGATGGTGACGGCGGCTGCCCGTGAAATAAACGATGGTGAAGTCGTATTTGTGGGGATGCGTTTGCCGTTGCTGGGTTTTTTGCTGGCCAAAAGCACCCGAGCAAAAAATGCCGTGGGTGTATATGAGTTGGGCATTGTACGCGATACCCTCGCACCCGAACCGATCCTGACCATGGGAGATTTGCCGAATCTTTATCGGGCTCAATGGCTGGCGGATACGGCCGACATGATGGGTTTGCTGCAGCAGGGAAGGGTGGATGCCAGTTTCATCGGCGGCGCCCAGGTGGACCGCTTCGGCAACCTCAATACCAGTTACATCGGCGGAGCGCACAACGTCGCAACGCGCCTGCCGGGCAGCGGCGGTGCCTGTGATTTAGCCAGCCTGGCGCAAAGGCACATTATCATTATGACGCATGAAAAGCGCCGCTTTGTGCCGCAGGTTGACTATATCACTTCCCCCGGCTTTGGCGACGGCTTCGGCTGGCGCCAAAAGGTGGGTCTGCCGCGAGGCGGGCCGGCAACGGTGATCACCACGATGGGGGTTTTGAAATTTGACCCTAAAACCAAAGAAATGATGCTGGTGTCGGTTCATCCAGGCGTCACAGCAGATGCGGTAAAGGCCAACACGGGATGGCCGCTGAAAGTTGCTGTTGAACCGGCTGAAACCCCGGAACCCACCGAGGAGGAGCTTGCGATGTTAAAACAATTTGATCCTCAGGGGTACTGGACCGGAGATTAAATTCTGCCTGTTATCCGTGAGTCGCTGAAGAAAACTGAACCTGTCAGCGTGCAGAAGACAGTTAACGGACAACCAATGAAATAAGCGGAAGATGAAACTTTCCAAACAACAGATCAAAGAGGCACTGATCAATTGGAATGCGGCCTGGGATACCCACGATCTGGAGGGCGTTATGGCGCTTTTTCATAAAGACGTCTTATTCGAGAACTGGACGGGTGGCAAAGCTAAAGGAAAAGCGGCTTTGCGCAAGGCCTGGGAACCCTGGTTTGAAAATCATGGCGGGTTTCGATTTACCCCTGAAGAAACCTTCATTGATGAAGTTGATCAGAAGGTTCTTTATCGCTGGCAGCTCCAATGGCCGTCCTTTGAAAAGGGCTATGAAGGCCAACCTGAAATTCGAAGGGGTGTGGATGTCATTCATTTTCAAGACGGGAAAATCATCAAAAAGCTGACCTATTCTAAAACCACCATCCGGATCGACGGCAAAAGGCATCAACTTTGCGTTTCGGGATCACAAGTATAGAATTTGCCATTCAAAGGCCCAAAAAAATTGGATTTCAAATTCCGATTGAATATTGATTCTATTTGCTTTTGATATAACAATTTCGCTAAACGCTGACATTGTAAAGGCTGAGGGAAATCCTCCGTCTTAATTTGTCCAATATTTTTACTTGACAAAAATTCAAATAGCTGTGATATAGCTATCAAATTATCTTTGGCAAATGAATCGTGTTTATTTTTTGCAATTTACTATTATTATTTAAAAGGAGGGTTAACTTATGCCGAAAAAATTCGTATTGATCGCAACTGTCTTTCTGTTATGCATGGGGGTCGTAATTGCACCGGCCCTGGCCGATTCTTATAAGGTCGGAGCCGTTTTTTCGGTTACCGGTCGCGCCTCATTTTTAGGAGATCCTGAGAAAAAAACAGCCGTTATGCTCGCTGATGAAATCAATAAAGCCGGCGGCATAAATGGCAAAAAGCTGGAGCTTATCGTTTATGATGACGAAGGGGATGCCACCAAAACCAATCTGGCTGTCAAGAAACTGATTTCACAGGATAAAGTTTGCGTGGTGATCGGTCCCTCTTTGAGCGGAAACTCACTGGCGGTTGTGCCGCTTGCGGAACAATTAAAGACCCCGCTGATTTCCGCCGCTGCCAGCTACAAAATCGTCACCGACGATGCCGGTAAACAGCGTTACTGGGTGTTTAAAGTGCCGCAGTCTGACAGCATGGCTGTTGAAGCCATTTATAACCATATGAAAAAGAAGGGAATCAAGAAAATTGCCATTATCAGCGGTACAACCGGATTTGGCAAAAGCGGTCAAAGTGAGCTTGTCCGGCTGGCACCGCAGTATGGGATCGAAATTATTGCCAATGAATCCTATGGCCCCAAAGACACCGATATGACGGCCCAGCTAACCAAAATCAAAGGAACTAGCCCCGAAGCGATTGTCAACTGGTCGATCGGTCCGACCCAGGTGACTGTTTTGCGGAATTACCGCGATCTGGGAATGACCAGCATACCTTTCTATCAGAGCCACGGTTTTGGAAGCAAAAAAAATATCGAACTGGCTGCCGGGGCAGCCGAAGGGGTTTACACACCGCTGGGGGCCTGCGCCACGCCTGAAGCTTTGCCGGCAGACCATCCGCAAAAAAAGGTTGCAATGGGATATAATCAGAGCTATACCGCCATGTACAATGAGCCTGTCAGTACATTTGGCGGCCATGCCTGGGATTCCCTGAGCCTGGCGGTTGATGCGCTTAAAGCCGTGGGCTGTGACCGGGCCAAGATCCGTGACTACCTCGAAAACAAAAAGGGATTTGTCGGTCAACACGGCGTTTTTAACTTCTCGCCAAATGATCACAACGGATTGGTTTGGCAAGACGCGTTTAACATGATCGTCGTAAAAAATGGTGACTGGGCAATGGCAGACTAAGCCGTCGCAGCAGATATTTCTTAACCTCGTGGGGGTGGTGGTGAATTCACCACCCTCACTTTTTATGAAACAAACGCTAAAGATCGATGCAAGAATTTACCCTGACAAGCCAGCTTGTTCAGTACCTAATCACCGGGCTAACGATCGGCAGCATCTATGCCATGGTGGCCATCGGTTTTAATATCATCTACAATGTGACCGAAATTATCAATCTGGCCCAGGGCGAGTTTGTCATGCTAGGCGGATTGATTATGGTCTTTTTGCATGTTGCCGCCGGGTTACCGCTATTTCTGGCATTTTTCATGACGGTCATCCTCGTTGTTTTGGTGGGAATGCTGTTGGATCGTCTGGCGATTCGACCGATCCGTCAGCCTTCAGTTTTAACGCTGATTATTGCGACTATTGCCGCCTCGATTATCATCAAAGGCATTGCAATGTTTATCTGGGGCAAAGATCCCTTTGATTTACCCGCCTTCTCGGGTCGCGAACCTATCCAGTTGATGGGAGCCGTCATCCAGCCACAATATTTCTGGGTGGGCGGATTCCTGATTGTCGTCGTCGTTTTACTCACGCTTTTCTTTGAAAAGACCATTATCGGCAAGGCCATGAGCGCCTGTGCGGACAATCCCGATGCTGCCAGTCTGGTCGGTATAAATGTTAAGCATATGATATTATTATCCTTTTGTCTTTCAGCCGCCATCGGCGCGGTTGCCGGCATCACCGTAACCCCGATCGCTTTGATGGAATACGACCGCGGTGCCATGCTGGCGGTAAAAGGGTTCGGTGCCGTCGTCCTGGGCGGGCTGGGCAGTTTCCCAGGTGCCATTCTGGGAGGCCTGATCATGGGGACCATTGAATCCTTCGGGGCAGGCCTTGTTCATTCAGGATACAAAGACGCATTTGCATTGATTGTTCTTCTGGCCGTGCTGTTTTTTAAGCCCAGCGGACTGCTGGGCAGCATCGAGATTAGCAAGATAAAAAAGTTTTAGATATGTTAAGAATTCGCATCTTCCCGATCGTTATATTTGCAGTGATCATCATCTTTTTTCCATTGATCGCTCGTATCATTCCGGGGATCGGGAATTATCCCGATCTCATGGTTTTTGCCGGGATTTACTGTCTGATCACTATCGGTCTCAGCCTGCTGATGGGCTATGCCGGACAGATATCGCTCGGTCAGGCGGCGTTTTTCGGCATCGGCGCCTATGTTTCGGGTATATTGACGGCGACTTACGGTTTGAATCCATGGCTCTGCATGGTATTCGGCATGATTATCGCTGCGCTCGTGGCGGTTATCGTAGGGGTTCCCTCCCTGAAACTGCACGGCCATTACCTGGCCATGGCCACCCTGGCCTTTGGCATCATAGTATTTATTATCTTCAACGAAGAGGTGGAGTGGACCGGTGGTCCGGACGGCCTGATCGGCATTCCGGTATTAAGTGTGTTCGGATTTCAGTTCGACACGCTAGAGAAGTATTACTATTTGGTCTGGTTTTTCGTCTTTGCCGTTTTTATCTTTACCATTAATTTGATTCAATCCCGTTCAGGCCGGGCCCTGCGCGCCATCCATGCCAGCGAGGCGGCCTCAAACGCCATGGGTATAAACGTCTCCCGCTTCAAGATAATGGTCTTTGTCTATTCGGCTATTTTGGCTGCATTGGCCGGTAGCCTGTATGCTCATTATCTGAACTTTATCAACCCCGCCACCTTTGATCTGTTCTTTTCGATTAAACTTCTGATCATGATTGCGCTGGGGGGCATGCATGAAATCTGGGGAGCGATCATCGGCGCTTTCTTGATTACGTTTTTAAGTTTTGAGTGGCTTCACTTCTTTGAAGAATTTGAGGTCATCGTGTACGGTTTTATTTTGCTGGTGGTAACCATCTTCCTGCCCCACGGGCTCGTGGGCATACCCCATATCATAAAAGACTGGTTGAGGAGATAAGCCTTCGTTGAACGAACAGCCAACAGAGAATATCCTTGAGGTGGAAGATGTCGTGATGGCCTTTGGTGGCCTGACGGCGCTGCTCAACCTCAATTTTCAGGTCGAAAGCGGCATCATCAAAGCCATCATCGGTCCCAATGGTGCCGGCAAAACCACGTTATTTAACGTTATTACCGGCACATTCCCGCCAACCGAAGGTTTAATCCGCTTTAAAAACACGCTTATCGAAAACCTCAAAGCCCATGAAATTTCCAAACTCGGTATTTCACGCACTTTTCAGACGGTTGAACTGTTTACGAACATGACCGTCCTGGAAAACGTTATGGTCGGATGCCATACCCGTATCCAATCTGCATTCATTGCCGACGGTCTGCGGTTGCCTCATATTAAAAAAAAGGAGGTCCAGATGCGCGACAGGGCCATGGAAATCCTCAAATTCATCGGGCTCGGCAATAAATTCGACGAATCCGCCGACAGTTTGCCACTTGGCGAACGGAAAATTCTGGAAATCGGTCGGGCCCTGGCCACCGAACCTGAACTCATCTGCCTGGATGAACCTGCCGCCGGTTTGAATGAAACCGAAACCCGGACGGCGGCCGATTTGATCCGGCGCATTAAAGAACGGGGCATAACCGTTTTGCTGGTGGAACATGATATGAAAGTTGTCATGGACATTTCCGACCATATCATGGTGCTCAATTACGGAGAAAAAATTGCAGAAGGTTCTCCCTTAGAGGTTCAAAATGATTCCAGGGTGATCGAGGCCTATCTGGGGAGTGAAGAGGAGGACCATGCTTCGGATTGAAAACCTCTATGCCTATTATGATTCAATCGCGGCATTAAAAGGTGTTTCGATTGAAGTTCCCAAAGGTGAAATTGTTTCGATCATCGGCGCCAACGGTGCCGGAAAGTCCACCCTTTTGAAAGCGATCTCCGGGCTCATCAAAACCCAGCAGGGCCGCATTATCTATAAAGACCATGATATCGCCGGTCAGCCGGCCAATAAAATTGTGGCGCTGGGCATTTCCCAGGTGCCGGAAGGCAGGCAGATATTTGCTCATTTATCAGTGCAGGACAATATTCATCTGGGTGCCTATCTTTATTTTAAGCGCCGCAACCGGGCTGAGATCGATCAGCGAATCGAAGAAGTGTATCAACTGTTCCCCATCCTCAAAAGGAGAATTAAACAGGTCGCCGGCACCTTATCCGGTGGCGAGCAGCAGATGCTGGCGATTGCCCGGGCGTTAATGGGACGCCCTGAACTTCTTTTGTTGGACGAACCCTCCATGGGCCTTGCGCCCCTGATCGTGCGGGAGATATTTGCGGTTATCAAACAACTCAACAAAACCGGCACCACCATCCTACTGGTAGAGCAGAACGCCAAGGCAGCCATGAACGTTGCCAAACACGCCTTTGTCCTCGAAACCGGGGAAATCGTGCTGGAAGGTCTGACAAGCGATCTTCTGGATAATCCGAAGGTCAAGGAAGCCTATCTAGGCGGCTAAAAAGCGGCTTAATGGCTCCATCTGATGTGCGATAGCTGCGTTAAAAACCGTCTCAAAATGCTCACACACTAAAAGGGGTTAGCCCTTATGCCCGTTGAGCCCGTTAGCCGGTTGAATTTCAAAAACCCCTTCAATATCCAGCTAAGCTGTCAACTGACCAACATTATGCTGCGCCTTGTTGAACTCCTTTAATTTACAAAAATTAGATGTGAAATCCCGCCATCTGGAGGGGCTCTCGAACACCAGCTGGGGCCATTAAGCCGCTTTTACTTTTAATAAAGATTCTATTGTTTCTTATTGTAGCGGAAAATCATTTTTTTGTTTCGCGGCAGGATATAATCACGCCCGGAAAGAGGAAATTTCGAATCGTTTAGCGACTTTCTTTCTTGACACACCCGGCACCTTCCTTTATATTCCACTACTTATACCCTAAGCGTATACTGTATACGAAATTATCAATTTGCCAAAATAAAATCAGCTTTAGGAGGGAAAAATGGAATTTAGTTTGCCCGAAGAACTTGAAATTCTGAGAGATACGGTGCGCAATTTTGCGGAAGATAAAATTGCGCCCTTTGCCGATGAATGGGATGAAAAACATTATTTCCCCTACGAGGAGGCCGTCAAGCCGATGGGCGAGCTCGGCTTATTCGGTACGGTTATCTCTGAGGCATATGGTGGATCCGAGATGGGCTGGCTGGCAGCCATGATTATCACCGAAGAAATCGCCCGGGCATCGAGCTCACTCCGGGTCCAGATCAATATGCAGACCCTTGGATGTGCTTATACCATCGAAAAATACGGCAGCGAGGAATTATCAAAAAAATATATTCCCAAACTGGTCAGCGCCGAATATATGGGCGGATTTGCCATGACCGAACCGGATGCGGGCTCTGATGTCATGGCCATAAAATCCCGCGCAGAAGATAAAGGCGATCACTGGCTTTTAAACGGGTCCAAGACCTGGATTTCCAATGCCGACGTGGCCGATGTCATCATTTATTATGCATACACCGATCGTGATGCGGCTTCAAAGGGTTTGTCGGCCTTTGTCGTGGAACTTAAAAATTTCAACGATGTGAGGACCACCGCCCTGGACAAATTAGGATCCCGATCTTCACCCACCGGAGAGATCTATCTGACCGATACCAAAGTGCCCAAGGAAAACATTCTCGGCAAACCCGGTGATGGTGCTAAAATTCTTTTTGGCTCCTTGAATCAAACCCGGCTTTCGGCGGCTGCCGGAGCCGTGGGTGTGGCTCAGGCCTGCCTGGATGAAGCGGTCAAGTATGCAACCGAGCGCAAGCAATTCGGCAAAGCGATCGGTGAATTCCAGATGAACCAGGATCTTATCGCCCAGATGTCGGCTGAAATTGAAGCCGCCCGACTGCTGGTTTACAAGGCCGGCTGGGCAAAGGATCAGGGAAGATTAAACAACGGTCTGGATGTGGCCCAGGCAAAATATTTTGCGGGTGAGGTGGTGACCAAATGCGCCAATTATGCCATGCGAATCCTCGGTGCTTACGGCTATTCCACCGAATATTCCGTGGCGCGCTATTTCCGTGATGCCCCGACCTATACCATGGTGGAAGGATCTGCCAATATCTGCAAATGGATTATTGCGCTGGATCAGCTGGGCATTCGCAAGGCCAACCGCTAAACCGACTTTAAAACCATTATCTTTTGCCCGAGAGCTGCGTTGTCCCGCCAAAACGAGCGGGATTTCACAATTATTTTTATGAACATAAAGGAGTTCATCGATTCGATTCAAAATGCGCACATACTGCCGTGTATGCTCCGCTTTTGAACCGAACCGCGCCTTGCTCTCGAACAAAATCTAACAATTTTAAAGCCGGTTTGCAGTTCAGATTTTTTTTTAACGGTATAGAAAAAAATTGTATTTCTATGAGTAGAAAGGAGTAGGATATGGACATCGTTGTTTTGGTGAAACAGGTGCCGGATACCGAATCACTGGTTCAGATTGCAGATGATGGGGTTTCCATTAAAACGCAGGATATCAAGTGGACCATGAATCCATATGATGAACTGGCGGTGGAAGAGGCACTACAAATCAAAGAGGCCCAGGGAGGAACGGTAACCATCCTAACCCTGGGGCCGGATAAAGCGATTGAAGCGATCCGGACCGCACTGGCCATGGGCGCCGACCAGGGGGTGCATATCAATGACCCGGCAGCCGAAGGCAGCGATTCACTGGCCACCGCAAAATTGCTGGCAGCCGCCTTAAAAGACATCCCCTATGACTTGATCATTGCCGGGCATCGGGCTGTGGATGAGGATAATTATCAGGTGGCCTCAGCCGTCGCCGAATTGCTGGGTATTCCCCAGGTTTCAATGGTCAATAAAGCCGAAGTCGCAGAAGGCAAGATCACCTGCCATCGGACGGTTGAAGGCGGCACCGTTGTCGTGGAAGCTTCGCTGCCGGCCCTGTTTACCACCCAGCGCGGGCTTAATGAGCCGCGTTACGCTTCTCTGCCCGGCATCATGAAAGCCAAGAAAAAACCCGTGGATGTTAAAACCGTTGCCGATCTGGGCATCGATGCCGCAGTGGTGGGCGCAGCCAACCACAAAGTTAAGATCAAAGCGCTTAATTTACCGCCTGAACGGCAGGCGGTCAAAATGATTGAAGGCGAGGCCGGTGCAGATAAAGCAGCAGCGCTGGTAAAAATTTTACATGAAGAGACAAAAATAATTTAGGGGAGAACTAAAATGGCACAGGGTGTATTTGCAATAACAGAACAAAGAGATGGGGAACTTCGAAAAGTGAGCCTTGAAGCCGTGAGCGAGGGTAGGCGGGTGGCCGACGGTTTAGGAACCGATCTGACGGCGGTGGTGCTGGGCGCCGGTATAGAAAGCCTTGCGGAAGAACTTAAAAAATATGGTCCCGATAAAATATGGGTGGCCGACGACGCGGCTCTGGCTGACTATACCACCGATGCTTACGCCAATGTACTGGCTGGCTTAATTCAATCCGCTGATCCAGCGGTCATTATTCTCGGCGCATCCGCTCAGGGCAAAGATCTTGCCGGGCGTTTGGCCGCCAGGCTGGACGCCGGCGTGGCCATGGATTGCACCGCGATAAAATTGGATAATGGCAGTTTAACTTATACCCGACCGATGTTTGGCGGAAAAATCGTTGCAGATGTCGAAAT
>JBFFCW010000015.1:0-23614 GCA_041559695.1 Desulfobacterales bacterium | reverse complement strand
TTACTTTCCTTTTGGTTGATTCCAGGTAAACGTGCCATCCCCCTGGGCGACCAATATGTCGGCTTCCTGCAGACGCTGTATCGACAGATGAGGATGGGGTATGTCATTTTTATTCGCAATTTCGAATAGCTGTGAAATTTTGAAGGATTCTTCCAATTGGTCTACCAGGGGCTTGTAAGCACCGGTCAGCTCATCAACAGACGGCAGGTGGCGTTCCGAGTAAGCCGGGGCATCGACTTTTTCGGCAACAGCGGGCGGGGCCTTTTTTTTGAATCGTTCTATGAGTTTTTCTCTATCGTCCCAGAGTTTAAGCAATTTGTGAATTTGGGAAATAACAAAAGACAATACAACCAGGCCCGAGAATACGATCGTGGCGCCGACCGCTGCCATGGCCCATCCGTTATGGTTGGTTATGTTTTCAATACCAATCAATTTATGCCTCCTTGGTATAGGGTCTATTTTCTGTTTTGGTTGGTTGTGCCAATGACCACCCGCACAGCCGGTGGCTTGGTTTTTACCGCCTCTGGCGCTAAAAGACAGGAGCGCGAAGTGCCCCAATCGAGGCCGCGATGCATGCAGAAAACAGCAGATCAATGGGTGCGGCGACAAGTGATGGTATTTAAATGGGAAATGATACAACCGCAAACAAAAATTAAGAGAGTCTATCCATCATAGTTCACTGGAAAAGTCAATACTTTCTTCGATCAGCGTTCCCCTCGCCGGTAAGGCTCCGCCAGCATGGCCGGCGCGTTCATTTTGCGGCTATCCCGCAACGCCCCGATGAACAGCACAAACAATGTGGAAATATAGGGCAGCATGGCCAGGAAATTGGGGGATATGCCCAGGGGTTGCAGCAGATACTGAATGACGAATATACCGCCGAACAAGAAAGCGCCTATTATTGCCCGCATCGGGTTCCATAAAGCAAAAATGGTCAGCGCGATAACGATCCATCCTCTGCCGGCGGTCATACCTTCGATCCAGGATTTACTGTAAGAGGTCGAAAGATGCGCGCCGGCCATACCGGAGAACGCCCCGCCGATGACGACACACCAGTAGCGCACCCGGTAAACGTTAATGCCCTGGGTTTCGGTTGCCATTGGATTCTCGCCGGCCGAACGGATGGTAATCCCGAGCCGGGTATATTCAAGCGTAAACCAGGCGAGGGCAGCCAGTACAATCGCCATATAAAAAAAGGGGCTGTGATCAAATAATATCGGGCCCACGATCGGTATATCCGATAAAACCGGAATTGCCCAATTCTGCATCTTAATGGTCAGGGGTTTGCCGATATACGGTTTTCCCACCAGCCCGGATATTCCCAGGCCCAGCATGGTCAGCGCCAATCCCGATACGACCTGGCTGGCCTGCAGGGTAATCGAAGCGAACGCGTGAATCACAGAAATCAAGGATGCGGCAACAATGGCCGCCACCAGCCCGAACCAGGGATTGCCGGTGACAAAGGTTATAATAAAAGCGGTAACCGCACCAACGGACATGACGCCTTCAACCCCCAGATTTAGAATTCCCGACCGTTCGCAGATCACTTCACCGATGGTCCCTAAAAGCAGAGGCGTGCCGGCAACCAATGTTCGCTGCGCTACTGAGATAATGATATCTTCCAATGCTTAATTCCTTTTCAGATCCCATTGAAGCGTTACCCGGTTTTTAAGGAAAAAGTCACCCATAATCAAAAACACCAGCAGCGTACCGTTAAATACTTGCACGGTCGCCGCCGGCAGTCCCAGGGAAATCTGGATGGCATCGCCCCCCACCAGAATACCGGCAAAGAAAAGCGCAGACAGGATTACATAAAGTGGGTTTAGCTTTGCCAGCCAGGCAACGATAATCGCGGTGTAACCGTAACCGGATGATATGGATTCCGGATAGCTCAAATAATGGTGGATGCCGGCGGCCTCACCGACGCCCGCCAGTCCCGCCATTCCGCCGCTAATGACCATGATGATCAGGGTTGTTTTAAAAAAATCGATACCCGAATATCGAGCGGCGTCGGGATTTTCTCCGATAACGCGAACTTCGTAGCCGAAGCGGGTTTTGTAAATCGCGATCCCCAACAAAATTACGGTTACAACGGCGACGATCAGGGTGGCATAATGAATCCGGGAGCCGGGAAGCACCGATAAGGTTGCGGAAAGCGGCAGATCATCGGTGTAGGGAAAACCGTGTTTCGTTTTGCCCCGCCAGGGGCCGACGATCAGAATCTTCACAAATTCATTGCAGATGTAATTCAGCATCAGGGTCGATATAACTTCGTTGATCGAAAATTTTATCTTTAAAATTGCCGGGATCAACCCCCAGATGGCGCCGCCCACAAATCCCGCCAGAAACATCAGGGGCACAACGATCGGCCACGGCAGATGAGGTCCCCAGTTCAGTCCCACCCAGGTGCCGAAAATCGCTCCCATCAGCAACTGACTCTCGGCTCCGATATTCCAGAATTTGGCGCGAAAGGCCACCGCCAGACCGCCGCCGATTAAAATGAGGGGGATCGCTTTGGTAACGGTTTCTTTGAGGCCATACAGGCTGCCGAAGGATCCGCTGAAAATCTTGAATATGGCATACAGCGGATTGACGCCGGAGACCAGAAAAATAACACTGATGGCCAGGAGCCCTGCGGTCAGTGAAAAGACAAGCGACAGCAATGAATGCCTCGGCAGGACGTCGATTCGGTCGGTGACCTTCAATTTTAGCATGTTTGCACTCCGGAACTAAAGGCGCAATGAGCCGGCCATCATCAGGCCGATATCTTTCAACCGTAAGTCATCGCTGTTTAAAATGCCCATGAATTCACCCTGAAACATCACCGCGATACGGTCGCAGAGTTCGAAAATTTCTTCCAGATCTTCAGAAACGAGCAAAACGGCGCCGCCCTCCCTGCGGCGTTTCAACAGCTGTTTGCGGAGATATTCCGTTGCGCCGACGTCGAGTCCGTATGTTGGGTGAGAGGCAACCAGCAGAGATGGACCATCGCTGATTTCCCGGCCCAGAATCAGTTTTTGTATATTGCCACCGGACAGATTCTTTGTCTGCACGTTAATCGACGGTGCCAGCACATTAAAGTCGGACAGCAATTTTTGCGCGTGCTCTTTTATTTTGCTGTAGGCCAGGAAGAGCTTATTTGAATACTTTGCTTTGTGGTGCTGTTTTAAAATGGCATTTTCATAAAGGCGCAGGCCGGGGGCGATTCCAAATCTGATGCGCTCTTCCGGAACGTGCGCAATCCCGCTGTTGTAAATGCAGCGCACCGATTCATTGGTGATATCATTTCCGTCTATGAAGATTCTGCCGGATTCGACCGTCCGCAGGCCGGTGATGGCTTCCACCAGCTCACGTTGCCCGTTTCCGGAAACGCCGGCAATACCGAAAATCTCATTTCGAAAAATTGAGAAAGAAATACCTTTGACGGCCGCCAAATCCTTATCGTTTTTAACCATGACATTGTCGATCGTAATGACCTTGTCGCTTCTTTCCATCGGCTCTTTTTCAATTTGGAAGATGATTTCTCTGCCGATCATCATGCGCGCCAGGCTTTTTTTATCGACATCTGTGGTTTGCGCCTCTCCGACGATTCGCCCCTTTTGTAGCACCGTCACCCGATCGCAAAGCTCCAGTATCTCGTCCAGCTTGTGGCTGATCAATATGATCAGATGTCCCTGAGCTTTCATTTCTCTCAGGTTTTGAAAGAGATCCTGGGTCTCCTGAGAGGTCAGCACCGACGTGGGTTCGTCCAGGATCAGCAAATCCGCGCCGTTGATCAGGGCTTTGATGATTTCGACCCGCTGTTGTTCACCGGCCGATAATTGCCAGACGCTTCTGGAGGGATCGATATCAAAATTAAATTTTTTAGAATAGGTGATAATGCTGTCTCTTATTTTGCGCTGCGGAAACAGCAGGGGGGTCATTTCATAGCCGAGGGCAATATTTTCGGCGACCGAGTGATTCGGGATCAGCATAAAATGCTGATGAACCATGCCGATGCCGTATCGTCTGGAGTCACCCGGAGATTTGATGCTGATGTCTTTGCCATTGATCTGGATCGTCCCGGAATCTGGCTGATAAAGGCCGTATAAAATATTCATCAGCGTGGTTTTTCCGGCGCCGTTCTCACCTAAAAGGCCCAGAATTTCCCCCTCTCCGATGGAAATATTGACATCAGTATTTGCCATAACATCCTGAAATGATTTCGAAATACCTATCATTTCAAGATTGTCGATCTTTTTCATGGTGTTTGCTGATCTGTTGCTTTTAGCGGCCGGATCGGCCATGGGGTTCGTCTAAGCCAAGCGTTCCCAGGTTCAACGTTCTCCGTTCAAGGTTGCATTGCTGTATTATCCTCAAACCATTCCATGCTCATGGGTATTCTTTTAGAGCAGTCAGATCCGTGGTCCAGATAGAGCGGGAACCCTGAATCCCTGAACGACCATAGAAAAACAAACGGGGAGCCGCAGAAATGCAAGCCCCCCGCTATATTGGCAAATAGCATTATTTCGGGATGCTTCCGACGACATTATCGACATAGTACATAATGCTCAGCAGGTCGCCCTTGGAGGCTTTCGCTCCCGCCTTGATCTGGAGCTTGCCGGTATTGTCGCTGATCGGTCCGGTGAAGGGATCGAACAGTTCCGGGCCGCCGGTTTTCATCTGGTCGTAGCGTTTGGTGATAAGCTCATAAACAGAGATCTTGCCGAAATCTTTCGTTTCCACCATCGCCGCTTTCAAGTCTCCGGCAAATTTCGGGTTGATGATGTTATCGAAGGAACCGCCCAGGATGGCTGCCTTTTCGCGGATCAGCCACCAATAGTCCACAGGTTTCCAGGTGCCGTCATACAGATCCTGTAAAATTTTGACATACATAACACCCCAGTCCATGAGCTGTCCGGACACCACCGAATCCTTGCCGTACTGCTGCATGGGGCTGTAATGGCTGTACGTATAAATCTGCTTGCCCTTTTCGCTGTGTTCCTGGCCCACTTCGATAACAGCGGGTGTATCTTCGGTAAATGCCAGGTTATCACATCCTTCGGCAATCAGGGACTCGGCCGCTTCCCTGGCTTTGTCCGGGCCGTACCAGGCGTAGATCCACTTCACGTGAACTTTTGCTTTGGGATTGGCCGCTTTAATCCCCAGGGCAAAGGCATCAATATGTCGGACGACCTCCGGAATCGGAAACGCACCGACGTAGCCGATCTTATCGGTTTTGGTCAGGGCTCCGGCCATCAACCCGTTGAGATAATAGGTCTGATACAGATCGCCAAAATACGTGCCCACATTCGGGGCCTGCTTAAAGCCCGAGCAGTGCATAAATTTCTTGTCCGGGTATCTGCCGCCGGCCTTGACCGTGTCTTCCATGTAGCCGAAGCTGGTCGTAAAAACGACATCGGCTTTTTCACCCTGAATGAGGCGGTCGATAATACGGGATGAATCGGCTTCGGGCACCGACTCGATAAAAACGGTTTCCAGCCAGGGGAGTTTTTGCTCGGCGAACTTACGGCCCACATCATGAGCATGGGACCATCCGTAGTCACCCACCGGCCCCACGTAAATAAAACCGGCTTTCAGCTTTTTATCGGCGGCAAACCCCACACCGGCGGTCAGAACGAAACACAGACCAATGATGATGAATACTTTGGTAATTCGCATATTCTACTCCTTTTTATATTATTTTCGTTGCTAATGAATTCCCCCCAAGTCCCGATTGACGCAAATACTGCACTATAAAGACAAAGGATTATAGGGTCAAGCAAAAATCAAACCATCGGTATTCAAATTCTGCTTATCTTTAGAGACCCGCCCAGGCGGGTCATTGACTGTGGCGACTCGATTTAGATCGCCCGGATCTTACCGCGGGCTTTCCATGGATTCACTCTTGACCCGGCCCGGCCTTTAAATATATTATGGCGTGGATTTTTTTCATATGTAATCCATAATCGGCATATTCCAAAGCGATTATTTTTGATCGGGAGGGGATGTTGATGCCTGTCAAAAGACGATTGGTTGTGGTGGCGCTCAGTTTCTTGGCAACAATGGCAGTCATGTTTCCGTCAAACGCGATTGCAGCAGCGAAACCCTTTGTTTTTGGATTGCTCTTGGTCGGCCCCCATGATGACCAGGGGTTAAACCAGGCTCATTATGAAGGTGGCTTGTATGTCGTCGAAGCCGTGGCCGAAACGAAGATGATTTACATTGACCTGGCCAACCCGACCGATCGCCCGGACGTGACGATTACCCAGCTGGTGGATGACCTGGTGGAGAAAGGTGCCAAACTGATCATCGCCAACTCGGTTGACATGCAAAACGACATCCGTGAAGCGGCCCGAAAGCATCCCCGGATCAATTTTATACAAATAGCCGGAGATGATGTGCTCACCGGAAAAGCGCCCAAGAATCTCAGCAATTTAATGGGCCGCATGGAATACGGTAAAATGATGGCTGGATTCGCAGCTGCCCTAACCACCAAAACAGGGAATATCGGTTATATTGGCCCGCTTAACAACGAACAATCCCGTCGGCTGGCTTCGTCCTGTTATCTGGGTGCCAGATATGCCTGGACAAACGTGCTAAAAAAAGACGCGAAGGATTTGAAATTTCATGTGACCTGGATTGGCTTCTGGTTTAATATCCCCGGCACAACAAAAGATCCCGTCCAGGTTTCCAATGATTATTTCAATACCGACTTCGATGTCGTCATTTCCGGTATTGCGGCGACCGAAATCCCGGTCGTCGCGAAACAGGTGCGCGAGAAAGGCAAAGCTGTATGGACGATACCCTATGATAATGCCGCAGCTTGCGAAGGCATGTCCGATGTTTGTCTTGGAGTACCCTTTTTTAACTGGGGCCCGGGCTATATTTATTTTATCAAGGCTGCCAAGTCCGGTAAGTGGAAGCGCAAGTGGATCTGGCTGAAACCGGACTGGAAAGATTTCAACACCGATACCACCACCGTTGGTTTCGCTGCCGGCCCGGCACTTTCGGAGCCCGCAACCGCACAGCTGGATAAATTCATCAGCGATCTGGCAACCGGAAAAGTCAATCTATTTAAAGGTCCGTTGAATTATCAGGACGGCAAACCGTTTCTTAAGGCCGGCCAAACCGCCAATAACGATCAGATCTGGTATATGGAACAGCTGCTGCAGGGGATGGACGACCAGAGCATTCAGAAATAATGAATCATTTACATAATAATATTGCGCTTTAACAATTAAATTTTAAAATTTACGCTTATGAACCCTGATGCAGGGGGAAGCCGAAAGGCCCCTGCATTTTGCCTTTACCATACTCCATCAATCCACTGCTCCAACAATTCATTGTATTTTAAATAGGGATTTATATATTTATGGCCCCCCTGTCTTTTCCTGCTGTTGCCTTTTCGCCTAAAGATGATAATGTTAAACAACTCTCCATCCATTCAATTTCTGATTTAAAAACCAGGGAGTTTCAGAGATGAAACGAGATAATATACATTTGGTTTTGCTGATCACAATGGCAATCGTACTGGGCGCTTTCACCGGCGGTCTGGCTTCCGGCAATGTGGAGTGGAACGTCTATAAGACCCTGCAATTGGAGGAAACTCCCATTGATGTGGCCGTTAGCCCCGACGGAAGGCGGATTTTTGTTTTGACCGACCGGGGGGAGGTCGTCATCTATTCATCAGCTGGAAAAATAGAGGCCAAGATCGATGTCGGCCAGCATGTGGACCAGCTAAAACTCGGCCCCAAAGGGGATTCGCTGATTTTGAGCAGCGGCAAGAACAAAACCGTTGAGATTGTCACCCTCGACTTTATCCAGAAAATAAATGTTTCCGGCTCTCCTTTTAAAGGCCCCGAAGATGCCGCCGTGGTGATTGCCGTTTTCGATGACTTTGAATGACCGTACTGCGCCCGGCTGGTGCCGGTATTCGAGCAGGTGCTCGAAAAATATCCGGAAGATGTTAAAGTGGTTTTTAAGAACTTTCCTTTACGGAATCACAAGTTCGCCATGCAGGCGGCTGTCGCGGCCCTGGCGGCTGAAGGCCAGGGAAAATTCTGGGAGTTTCACGACCTGCTGTTTGAAAATTATAACAAGCTCAGTGATCAGAAAATTCAAGAGATCGCTCAGGCCGTGGGTCTGAACCTGGAAGAATATGAAAAAAAGAAAAAAGATCCTGCTATCGAAAGAAAGGTGAGACAGGATTTTTCAGAAGGACGACAGGCCGGGGTCAGAGGCACGCCCACCATATTTATCAACGGCATCCGCTTAAGAGACCGCAGCCTCAAAGGATTTCAGGCCGCCATCGATAAGCAGCTGCAAAAGCTCGGTAAGACCGCCACCAAGCCGTCTTCCTGAAATACACACTGCGGTCGCCAATACAGAACAGACGATCTTGCATATTTCTGCGGTATCCTGCCGCGTTTATTCAAGATGCTACCTTCTGTTTGCGATATCCTGCAGCACCGCTTTTTATATCTTTGTAATGTGTAAGATATGTTTTCAATTTACAAAGATCATTCAAAATTACCAACCAACAGCCCTTAATTCAACAGCAGAACGGGGAAGGGATTGATCGTGATTTCTTGCTGATCGGTTCCTATTTGGCTTGTACCCGTTTTCCCATGCTCCCGTATCGGTTGACAAATAACATTTTGTGTACTATTTAATTAACAAATTATTACTAACAAAAAATCTAATTTTTTCCCTGCCGTATTACAAACACAGGTATAAAAATGAAGAATCCGTTTAGTTATACCGGCATCGTACGCGGAGAGGCTTTTTGCAACCGGCAAACCGAACAGACGCAGTTGCTGAAGTTTATAAAAGGATCTCAAAATGTGCTGCTCTATTCTCACCGCCGCTATGGAAAAAGCTCGCTCATATATCAACTTTTTAACCGCTTGGAGCGCCAACGCCCCCCGATTGATACACTTTACGTTGAATTATATGGGACTTTGTCCGAAAAGGATTTTGTTTCCGCTATCCTGGCCGGCTTGAATCAAATCGAATCCGGGCTGGAAAAACTCGTAAAATGGGTCCAAAGCGCCCTTAAAACGGTTAAGGTGGGGATGTCAATCGATCCGGTTACGGGTTCTCCGGGTGTTTCGGTTTCATTTGATACCGGCTACCAAGAGGACATACTGAACAATGTTATGGGGCTGCTTGGCAAATTTTCAGAAAAGCGCAAGCTCATGGTGGTGTTTGATGAGTTTCAGGAAATTGCCAATTACAAGCAGGCGGGATTTGAAAAAAGGCTCAGAGCGATAATCCAGCAACACGGAAACATCAGCTATTTTTTTTGCGGCAGCCAGCGCCACCTTCTCACCGAAATCTTTACCAATCAGAACCGGGCGTTTTATAAACTGGCCCAAAGTTTCCCGATAGATAAAATCAAAACCAGACATTATGTACCCTGGGTCCGAAAGCTCTTTTTGAAAGCAGGCAAAAAGATTGAAACGGAAATCATCGAGGAGATCGTCTCCCGGTGCGAAAATCACCCCATGTACGTCCAGCAATTTTTATTTTATGTGTGGGAAGAAAAAGATACAACGATTTCTCTGGAAACAGTCGCCAGGATAGAATTAAGAATTCTTCAAAGCAGCCATAATGAATTTCTGAATCTCTGGGATTCCTTGACCTTAAATCAGAAAAAAACACTCAAGCTGATCATTCTTACCGGAGGCAAAGAAATGTTTTATGCCAATGCGTTGCAGGCCGTTGACCTGAACGCCGGCTCCCAGGTTACCCGGTCTTTGAGCAAGCTTTTGAGTGACGACATTGTGCTTAAAAGCAATAACTATAAAATCCAGGATGTGATGTTTACAAAGTGGATCCAGACCTTTTTATGGAAATAAAGCCCAGGGACATTTGGTCGGTCCGGGTTGCAGAATGGCACAAAATAGAACCGATTTCAAAAATGTGGATCCGGGTGAAGGGCTTACCGTGGGGCGGCGAAAAAGCAGAGCAACAAAATCGTGGTTGGCCTGCAGCGAGCTCAGCCGAGTCGAAACCACTCCCGCTGGTTTGGTTATTATCAATAATGTCCTGTTTTATGACTCATGCAAAGGCGCAAAGACGCCAAGGGCTTTTTTATATTTAAATTATATTTCTTTGCGGCTTAGCGGCTTTGCGTGAGAAATATCGAAATCGTCTAGTTGTAATGAGAAACCGCTTGAGGGGTATTCTGATGAAGGTCAGATGACACATGGACGGTTTCTGGCCGTGAGGATTTTAGCAGTTCGGCTGAATCCGCTGTTTTATTCAGCGTCATGTCATTATCGGTTACGCGCACGTAATAGGTCGGCCGTTCGGTCCAGGCGCCGGTGTTTAAGTATCTGATCTCATCGACAAAATGTTCTTCAGCAAAATGGGTATGCCCGCAGGTGACGGCTTCGAAACCATTTGCTGCAGCATAATTTACGGCATTTAACATGACATTTTTTCGCAGATACTCGTAAAAGCTTTTCCATTTCTTGGCATACTGGGCCACATGTATCGGCCGGGCACCCAGTTTAACCCGCAGATCATGCATTATTTTAAAGGCCTTTATGAACATCTGGCTGCGCGGCATGACCTCATCGAAAAAATCTCCGTGGGTGACAAAAAGTCTTTTTTCTAAAGAATGATGCTGCTTTATCTGTATTTTGCCCAAATTATCAGGGATATATCCGTTGTCGTGATTTCCCCGCACCCAGACGACCGTTTGCCCGAGTGACATTTCTCCAAAGCGGTTCAGTATCTCTTGGTCGGCCGTGTTCATTTTCGCATATGGATTATTTATAATATCTCCATTTAAAATTAATTCAGTATCTTGTGGAACATTCTCAATAAATTGCATGAAGTTTTCGCGTAAAAAGTAGCGGGAGCCGATGTGTAGATCACTGACAACGATAGCTTTCATATTATCCGATAGTTACAGGTTAGAGTTAAACGAGTTTTTGAAAAGGCACTCAAGCGCTTGTTGAATTATACACCAAAAACGCCCGAAAAGGTTACAATAGTACAAATATTTTTAATTTTAAGCACTTTAATCGAATATCGGTTAAATACCGCTAAACTTGATTCAATTCTCAGCGGATCTCCGACCATATTTTATTCCGATGAAAAATAGCCACGACGATTTTTCAGTCGATTGAATTCAAATACAATAAAAAATCATGATATCCACAAACAACCATGTTAATTTTACCTCGTAAAAATCATAATTATATATAAAAATTATGAGGTAATTATTACAGTGATTGATCTTTCAAGTTTTCAAATACAAAATCCCTGGCGAAGTGACCTATTTTTACCAGAAAAATCATTTCGGCGGAATCTGTTGAGCAGCGTGCAGGCCTGGCTCGATGATCCGGATATAATCGTTGTGATCGGATCCCGGCAGGTGGGAAAGACGACTCTTTTATTTCAATTAATTGAGCAGCTTATTTCCAGCGGATTAGACCAACGAGATGTATTCTATTTTAATCTGGATGATCCGATTCTTTTGGAATCCTTAAAATCTCCAGTCGAATTTCTTGAATTTATCGAGCTCAACCGCAAAAACCGGGCATATGTATTTATCGACGAAGTCCAACGGCTCGAAAATCCAGGGCTTTTTCTGAAATATATCTATGACCTCAAACGCGATTTAAAGCTTATTGTTACGGGCTCTTCTTCACTGGAAATCCGGGCCAAAATTACAGAATCTCTTGAAGGCCGCAAAAAACTCTTTCAGCTATTCCCGTTTGACTTCACTGAATTTGTTACCGCCAAATGGAAAGCGGCATCAGAAATTTGCAAAAAGCTGGAAGTGAGCAAAAAGGGCGATTTCATGGAAATGCTGGCGGCGTTTAAAGCGATTTACCATTCTACGATTGACAACCTGCTGGCCGAATATCTCGTCTATGGCGGCTATCCGCGTGTCGTTTTAGAGCCCAATCCCGAACGTAAAATTATCCATATTAGAGAAATATTTACCGGCTATATGCAAAAGGATATCAAAGATTTTTTTCGGATTGAAAACACGGCCGGATATAATAATCTTATCAAAGTATTATCACAACAAATCGGCAATCTGGTAAATATCAGCGAGCTTTCAAATACATTGGGGCTGCACAAGGCAACCATCGAAAAGTACATAAATTTACTGGAAGGTACCTTCATGTTCCAGCGCCTTACACCGTTTTATAAAAATGTTCGGCGCGAGATATCGAAAATGCCTAAAATTTTTGCAATGGATTTAGGCATGCGTAACTTTGCTGCCGGGAATTTTAATGAAATAACGCACCGGGGCGACCGCGGCGAGATGGCAGAAAACTTTGTATTTACCGAACTAAAGAGAATAATTGAGATGCCCGCAAAGATTCATTTCTGGCGGACGCAGGCAAAAGCTGAGGTTGATCTGATCGTCGAACTGCCCGATAAAATTATACCGGCGGAGGTTAAGTTTTCAGCAATGCGGTCACCGAAGGTCAGCCGCAGCTTTAAAAGCTTTATAACCACCTACCAGCCGGAAAACGGGCTGCTGTTTACAAAAGAATATATCGGGCAAAGCCAGGAGAATAAGACACGCGTCCTATTTATGCCCTTATGGTCATTTTTATTTAATCTGACGCAGCCAGGACGTCTCTATAATAGAATTCGATGATTTATTTCAAAGACGCCAGGGCCTCCTTTGCCTGTTGCAGGTAAACTTCCGCTTCGCATTGCTCAAAGAGCTCAATTGCTTTGGCGATGCATTCTTTGGCCTGGTCTTTTCTTTTCTTGGCTTTGTGCAATAATCCCAGATCCAGATAAGCTCTGGCCATATAGCTATTATTTCCAACTTCTTTTGAAAACGCAATTGCTCGCTTAAAATGTTCTTCGGCTTTTTTAGCTGCAGCGGGAACATTTTTCACCATAAAGCCTATGTTGCGGGCCAAAACAGAAAAACTGGGTAAATTTTCTCCTTCCACGATCTGCAGATAGATCTTTCCGAGAATATATTCCGGTATGACAAGCGTGCCTCTGCGCTTTTTTTTCTGATACACGTCACGCACCACCTCAACCATTTTTAATCCTTTGCTCATTTTGCCACTTCCTACATATGTTATGCCCACTAGAATTTCTGCCAGTGTACCCCAGACTTCACAGCCGACGTCCCGGCAAAATTTCAATTGTTGTTTTGCCATTTTCTCGATTTTTTGAAATTCACCTAAAAATGCACGACTGAAACCCGCTATTAAATTACCACCCACTCCATAAAGGGGATCAACTGAAGTCTTTAATGCCTTTTGAGCATATTCAATCGTCTGTGCATAGTCACCGGCGATGAAATGACTATACCCAATGTAGAAGAGTCCTAAGTGTTGACTTCTAATATTCGAATGCTTCTGGCCGTACTCTAGTAGCATTCTTCCTGCTTCGAGCGCCTTTTTTCTTTCACCCTTGTTAGTGTAGGTGTGTGCCAAGCCTGCGAGGGATTTGAAGTAGAGATACTGATCCGAGCGAAGAATATTTGCAATTTTCTGTGCTCTTTTTCCATGCGTGATGGCTTCATCAAACAGGCCCAATTCACAGCAGGTCCAGCAAAGCCAGGTACAACCATAACCAATAATTTTTTGATTTTTAATCTCTTCACCGATCTGAACAGCCTTGCTAAGATATCCATAAGAATCTGTATATCTTTCTCTGAACCACAAGCCAAAGCCCAGCCAGGCGTAAAACATTCCGAGTCTATCATTGTCGCCGAGCGTTTCAGCAAGTGTCTTATGGTCCCTGAATATCTTCTCCCACCCTTTGCAGTCCGCACGATAGTATAAGACCATGGCCCAATCCAATATCAAATCGATTAATAGAAGTTCATCTTCTCTGGTTTTTTGGGTTTTGTTTGAGAGAAGGTCAAATGCTTCCTGGTAATACTGATGGGCTTCTTCGACAGCATAGCGTTTCAGGCTTTTTTCCCCGGCTTTCATTAAATAGGTTACGGCTTTAATAACGGACTGACCCTGCTGAAAGTGATAGGCCAGCGTTTCGTAAAATTCGGGCAGCCGGTCTTGAAATAACTGCTCCATGACAATACCAATGCGTTCATGGATGGCCCGGCGTTCTTTTTTCAGAAGGCCGTTGTAAACCACTTCCTGGGTCAAAGCGTGTTTGAAGATATATTCCAGATCCGGCTGCAGGGCCCTGGCGCGAATTAAATCCAGCCGTTCCAGACTGCTCAGGCTCCGATCAATTTGTTGTTCCAAATCCGTTATGCGATTAAGGATCTCATAAAAAAAGGTTCGCCCGATTACGGAAGCTTCCTGGAGGATACGCTTACTTTCCTTCTCCAGGCGATCCAGCCTCCCGGCGATCACCCCGTGGATGGTCGATGACACTTCGGCCTCGGTTATTTCCCTGGTTAGCTTCCAGTTGCCGTTGTCTCGAATTAGCGTATCCGATTCGATCAGAGAGTTGATGACCTCTTCAAGGTAGAAGGGGTTGCCTTCGACCTTGTCCTGAAGAAATTGCTGCAATTCTGAAGGAATTTTATCCGTCTGCAGCAAAGATGCGATCATGCCCTGGGATTCGGATGCTGAAAGATCCTGCAGGCGGATTTCCTGGTAAGGATGGGTCATGGCGCTGACCTGGTGACCAGTGAATAGAGATATGATCGGTCGATACACACACAGAAACAAAATGGGATCTCTGGATTCTGACAGCAGCAAACGAATCAGTTCCAAAAAGGAGGGGTCCGCCCAGTGCAGATCTTCTAAACGAATGATGGTTGGCCCCTGTCGCGCCAGAGATGAAAGTATCGCTTGAATGGCCTTTTGCAGCTGCCCTTTCCAGAATGCAGGGCTGACCTCATCGATTTCGGGATAATTTAATGAATAGAGACTTCCGATGTAAGGGATGAAGTTGGTGTCCGCTCCGACCAGAGAAGAGATGCCGGATTCAATCTTTTCCTGCACGCGTTGCGGCGGGTCGCCTTCTTCAATTTGAAGAGAGCGATTCAAAAGGTCAATCAGCGGCGAATAGGGGATATTCTGGCTGTGGGGATAGGCGTGTCCCTCCAACCACTGAATTTCATCCAGATTAAGGCTTTCCTTAAACTCCTGGACGAGTCTGCTTTTGCCGGTGCCGGCCGGGCCGTAAATGGAAAAAATCGAGCCACCCCCTTCTTTTAATTTTTTAACGGCGTCGGAAAGCTGATTCATTTCCACCGTACGACCGATAAGCTCGGCCTGAAAACCATGCAACCGGTGAATTTTGATGGGCTGTTCTTTTTGGGCGATGACCTTGAAGATCCGGATCGGTTTGGATTTGCCCTTTACCGTGGCTGGCTCCAGTTCTTTATAATCGAAATAGCCCTCGGACTGGTAATAGGTATCGGGCCCCACCAATATGTCATCGGCCATACCTAAAGCGCTGAGTCGGGCCGCCACGTTGATGGTATCTCCGGCAACGCCGTGGGTGCCTTTTTCAAGATCGATGTTGCCCGTGACCACCAAACCGGTGTTGATCCCGCTGTGCATTACCAGGGGTTGTTCGATGCGCTCCTCGTACTGGGGGCTTAAATAATTGACTTGGTTGTGGATTTCCCGGGCGGCTTTGATGGCGCGAACCGGATCATCCTCGTGGGCCTGGGTGGCGCCGAACAGCGCCATGACGGCATCGCCGGCAAACTTTTCGACAAAGCCCTCATATTTGTCGATAATTTTTGAGACTTCATCAAAGATCCTGCCGGTAATCTCTTTGACCTCTTCCGGGTCGAGGCGTTCGCTCATGGCTGTGTAGCCGGAAAGATCCGAAAACAGAGCGGTCACGTGTTTGCGCTCGCTTGCGATGGGCTTGGGGGGTGGCGTATCTTCTGCCGGAGCAGGCTGCGGGATTTGGAGTTCGGGTTTTTGAGGCTGCCTTAAATCACAGCCGCAGGCATCACAAAACTTGGCCCGGGGCGGCAGAGACTTTTCGCAACCGGGGCATTTGATTCCCAGTTCGGCGCCACACTCCAGGCAAAACACCGCTTCTTCTCTGTTGTCAAACTGGCAATTTGGACATTCCATTTTTCCATCTCCTTTTTTTACGCAAAGACGCAAATAAAGGTTATTGATGTTTTTCGTCCAAAATACTGTCTTTTATCAGTGAAACGGGTCCGAAGAGACGCTTTGCCAATGCAATTCGTTTTAGAATACATTTCAGGATAACTGCAGGAACAGCTCCTATTCAGAATGATGCTTTCTGATATGAATAAAATTTTGGCTGGTGAGTGTCAAGAATTTTGATTTTCGGTGGGTGCTAAAATCGGTTGCGCAGTCATTGTTTGACCGGAAAACGGGTAACGGGCACAACGGGCCGACCGTGCTATTATTTTTTCATAATTTGCGTGATCTTCCCCGACAGTTCCTCCATGGTAAAGGGTTTCTGCATAAAGCCGTCGCAGCCGCGTTCCAGCAGCTCGATGGCCTGCCCGTCGACACTGTAGCCGCTTGAAAGCAGAACCTTCACATCCGGATTGATGGGTTTTATCTTATCATAGACCGCCCCGCCGCCCATATCCGGCATAATGATATCTAAAATGACCATTTTGATGTTGCCGTGGTTGGCTTTAAAAATGTCGACGGCCTCGGTGCCGTTATGGGCTTTGAGAACGGTGTACCCTAATTTTTCAAGCATGTTGGCGGCCACTTCCAGCACCAGTTCTTCATCGTCAACAACCAGCAGGGTACCGCTTCCCTTAATTAGGCTGGCATCTGCTTCGGCATTGCCTTCAGCACCACTTTCGCTGGCGGGCAGAAAAATGGTGAATGTTGTTCCGAAACCTTTTTCAGATTCCACATCAATATATCCGTCATGACTCTTAATGATACCGTAAACCGAGGCCAATCCCAGCCCGGTGCCCCGGCCCATTTCTTTTGTCGTAAAAAAGGGGTCAAAAATCCGTTCCAGGACCGCTTTGTCCATACCGCTGCCGGTGTCGGTGATGGTGAGTTGAACATAGTTGCCCGGCATTGGATTGTAGTGGTCGCTTTTGATATTCAAATGGGTTTGGTTTTGGGTTTTTAGAATAAGTTTACCGCCGCCGGGCATCGCGTCGGCAGCATTTACGTAAAGGTTTAACAGCACCTGGTCAATCTGACCTTCATCGGCCGCTATCGAAAACAGGTCATTTTCAAATTTCCGCACAATGGTAATTTCTTTGCGTGTTCGCCCGAAAGTTTCGGCACTTTCATCCACGATCTGATTCAAATCTACCGGTTTGACATTGAATTTTCCTTTGCGGGCATATCCCAGCATCTGTCGCGTCAACTGGGCGCCGCTTTTGACCTGCTTTTCAATATTTTTCAATAACTCAAAATGAGGATGGGTGCTATTAAGTTCAAAGAGCATGATGGACGTATTTCCCTGGATATTCATCAAGAGGTTGTTAAAGTCATGGGCGATCCCGCCGGCCAGGGTGCCCAGGGCCT
The DNA here is from genome assembly GCA_041559695.1 of Desulfobacterales bacterium. Classification (GTDB taxonomy): domain Bacteria; phylum Desulfobacterota; class Desulfobacteria; order Desulfobacterales; family JAHEIW01; genus JAHEIW01. The sequence goes on along the minus strand of JBFFCW010000015.1, from coordinate 6,209 downwards.
CAAAGCGCTGCGCCTGCTGGAACTGGACTTCCAGTTTGCGGCGTTCTTGCTCGGCCGTTTTGCGATCGGTAATATCGATAACAAAACCCCGCAATCCAACGGGTTTGCCTTCCTTAAAAATGGGGGCGGAATAAATCAGTACCGGAAAGGTGGTGCCGTCTTTTCGAAGGGCGGTATATTCATTGATGCCGGTCTGCTCACCGCTCAATATTCTGGCAACATTTTCTTGCGCGCGATCGCGATCCGCCGGTATGATCATGCCAAAGCTGGTTAAGCCCCGCTTGAGATCGGCTTGCGTATAGCCGAAATAGTTGTAAGCGTTACGGTTTACAAATGTCAGTTGACCCTCTAAATTGACTTCAAAAATGGTCTCGGGCATCAATTCAGCCAGCTCGCGAAATCGTTCTTCACTTTCGCGCAGCGCAACTTCGGCCCGTTTGCGTTCGGTGATGTCCTCGGCAATCCCGGCGATGCGCACCACCTGTCCATTTTCATTTCTGATGGCAAATCCTCTGTCCGATACCCAGCGCACCGAGCCATCCGGCCGCACGATGCGATATTCTCTTTTTTCGCCACCGCCGGTGTGAACAATTTTTTTAAATGACGCCCGGGCATATTCCAGATCATCGGGGTGGACGCTTTCATTCCATTCCGCTTCGTGAGCGTAAAGGTCCTCGATGGGGCGTCCCCAGATGCTCTCGTAAGCAGGGCTGGTATAGATCACTTCGCGTTTATTCCAATCATAGAGCCAGAAGGCTTCGCTGATATGTTCGGCCATCTCGCGAAAGCGCTCCTCACTCTTGCGTAGCTTTTCTTCGGCTCTGCGGCGCTCGCTGACTTCATCCTCGAGCTGTTCAAATGCTTCGCGATAGCGATTTTCGGACTCCTTGAGCGTCCGCTGATTATCGATCAGTTCTAATTGATATTTTTTCTTGAGGCGCTCGAAAAAGAAAGAGGCCACGATCACCAGCATAAAGGCGATATAAAAGCGCAGCTTAAATTCTGATGCGACCAGGCTTTCATTGCCGCTGACATAGAGCTCGAGGACCAGCAGCGCACAAAATAAAACCGATATCCAAATTAGCGCCCGGGCCGCCCCCAGGGCAAAAAAGACCAGCACCGTAAAGAGAAAGGCCCACGGCATCCGGCTTAAATTGCCCTCAATGCCCACGGTGTAAGCGATAAAAAACCCGAACAGTACAAACAGGGCCTTTAAAAAATAGGGATAGAGCAAATTTTCTTTTGCTTTGTAACCGGGTTTGTTAATTGCCACAAAAAGGCACAGAAGCAAGACAAACATCAGAACCAGAACGGTTGCGATCAGATAGCGGCCGATAATGAAGTCATAGACCATAAAGATAGCTAAAACCGGAAGGCCGACAAGCATACTGACGTTGACCAGGTATTTCTGGTTATTCAATTCCATTGAATCGGGAAGATTGGCAACATCCCGCTTGATGAAGGAAGCCATTTTTCAAATCCTTGTTATTAAAATCGAATTGCAGCGTGTTTGATATGATTTGCGGGTAACATTTCATTATACCGTTAAAATAATCAGATGCAAAATTTAATTTAGCGCCGGCGGGCAAGCGGCTTCATTCCCAACTGATTGTAAACAATGTGAAAAAGAGGATAAAATTTCACAGCGTTACGATCGTCCATCTTATTATGTTTCCAAAAATGCCGAAAGACGAAGCCTCCGGAGGATAACCGGTCTCAGACCACACGGATACCGGGTCTAACCCGCCAGGACTTGCTCAACAAGATCCGGCGCTATGAAATTAAGCTTTAGATAAATCGAGAAGCTATTCAAATAATCGAAGCTTTCCTTCATCAGTGGTGCAATAAACGGCAAAGGTCTCAGCGCAGAGCGCAAAGCGAAGAAAATTTAAAACGCGCGTTTTAGGCTTTAGTTGGCTGCCAGGGCTTGCCGGATGGTATTGGCCAGGTCGCGCATGACCAGCGGTTTCATCAGGAATGATTGAATGCCCATTTCGGAGGCATTCTGGCGGGTAAATTTCTCGCTGTAACCGGTGCACAGAACGACCGGAATATCGTTGCGAATGTTTATTATTTTTTTGGCCAGCTTATCACCGGTCAGATTGGGCATGACAATATCGGTAATCACCAGGCCGAATCGATTCGGGTCTACCTTGAAAAGCTCCAGAGCTTCGATGCTGCTCGTACGCGTGGCAACGCTATACCCCAGGCGTTCCAGCATTTGCTTTCCAATTTCCACCAGCGGCTGCTCATCATCCACCAATAGAATGTGCTCACATCCTATCGGCAGCGGTGTGGAAATTTCGTCGTCTGGCCTTAACTTTCGGTTTATGGTGGGGAGATACACATGAAACGCGGCGCCTTTACCCACTTCGCTTTCAACCGTCACCGCACCATTGTTGGATTTGACAATTCCCTGGACCACGGCTAATCCGAGGCCGGTCCCCTCCCCTTTTTCTTTTGTTGTAAAATAGGGATTAAAAATCTGCTGCTGGACCTCGGGATGAATCCCCTCCCCGCTGTCTTTAACACTCAGTTTCAGATAAGATCCCGTTTTGAGGCCCGGGATGTCGGCGGCCGCCTTTTGATCTATATCGATGTTGCCCAGATGGATTTCAAGAACACCGTCTTTTTCATTGATCGCATGTGCAGCATTGGTGCAAAGGTTCATCAACACCTGGTGGATCTGGGTTGGATCGGCTTCAATTACCCCGGTATCTTTTTCAATGTGATGCTGAATTGAAATCGTGGTCGGCAGAGAGGCCCGCAGCATTTTGATGGCCTCTTTGGCAATATGGGCCACCTGAATGGGTTTGCGTTCCTGTTTGTTCTGGCGGCTGAAAGCCAGAATTTGCTTGATCATGTCCCGGGCGTGTTTGCTGGCACTAAAGATTTCTTTTAGATTTTGCCTGACTTCCCCACCCACGTTTCCGTTCATCAATATCAGTTCGGTGTAACCGATAATGACCGAAAGAATATTATTAAAATCGTGCGCGATTCCGCCGGCCAGCGTCCCGATGGCCTCCATCTTCTGGGCCTGTTGAAGTTGATATTCTAGGTTTTTCTTTTCTTCCTCAGCCTGATTTTGTTCCGTGATGTCATGCACCACGGCTGTCGCGCCTTTTGGTTTCCCATTGGCGGCATAAATAATATTCGAATTAATCAGAACGCAGAATTCACGGCCGCTTTTGGCTCTGATTTTGAATTCAACCGATGATGCTACGTTCTGACCTTTAAAAATTTTGTCCAGGCGTTCGATAAATTTTTTCTGGCTGTCTTCCGTCAAAATTTCAAGGGCGCTCATGCCCAAAAGCTCTTGCCGGGTATAGCCGGTATACTCGCAGATGACATCATTGACGTTGACAAATTTTCCTTCGAGAAAATCAACTTCGTAAATGCCGGCCGGGGCATGATTCACCAGCTGCCGGTATTTTGCCTCACTTTCCCGCAGGGCCATCTCTGACTGTTTGTGTTTGGTGACGTCGCGGGCAATGCCGCGAAATCCGATGGGGTTCCCTTTATGGTCTGTCATTAACGAAACGGAAGCATCCACATGGCCCTTAGAACCGTCGACCTTGGTAATCTCCCAATCAAAACCCCTGGTGGGCGTGCCTGTTTCGTATACCCGGTTAAAGGTTTGAAACACCTTTTTCGCGTTTCGCTCATCCATATATTCCCGGTTGTTCATCCCTGACATTGCCGTCGCAGAATATCCGATTAACCGGCAGAGGGCATCATTGAAAAAGGTGAAATTCCCCTCGAGGTCGACTTCAAAATACCCGTCTTCGATATTGTCCAGAATGGTGCGGTATTTTTTTTCACTTTCACGCAGTGCGGCTTCGGAATCGGCCAGCCTGAACGCTACCCGGACAACAGCATATGATACGATGGGGGCAATAATACCTGGAAAAATGATGCATTTGATAATCGATTCCGCATGCAGGTGACCTAAAATCAGAGACACACATAGTTCAAGCACCAGTGATCCTAAAATTGATATCACCGTGATGGCCAGAGCGGTTTTTGCCGCCCCCATTTTTTGCATCCAGTTCAGAATCATTAAGGTTGTCCGGTTTGAGTTGGCTTCTAATACCTGTCGGCCTGGACCTGTTTGATAACAGTCCGTGGCTTAAAATTTTCGGCAAAAACCATGCTACAAATCGCCGGTATAAAATAAAAGTGAATATCAAACCTGATAATTTGATAAGATTGAGATAAAACCTGTTTCTATTATCGGTCGTTCATCAGGTTTCTTGATGAATTCGTTGAAAAATTGACGCGGGCAGGAAAACGGTGCGGGAAAGTGGTAAAATTGTGCCCGACGATGGGCGAGCGAGGATCGAGTTTCAGCTCCCAACGAACTTCGCTTCCACCCAGCCTTTACTGTAGTAGTCTTCCGGCAAATAGGTCAACTTGGTGCCGTTGAGCTGTTTCATGTAGACCTGGCCAAATTGGATGAAAAAGGTGGGCTGGGCTTCATCTATGGGGATGGCGACCAGATCCGGCGGCTGCAGAAAGGGTGCCGTTTTAATGGATCCGTTTTTCCAGGTAAAGGCCTGTTTCTTTGGTATGCGCGCATAGTCATTTTTAGCACCGGCGGATTCAACCCCGGATAACACCGTGAAATAATATCCTTTATAGGGCTCGAGATCATACCCGAAGCGTTCCTGGCCGGCCGGATCGGAATGGGCAATTTTCTGATCGATCAGCTTCATGGGTGTTTGCTTCTTGCGGTCGTACAGATAAAATATGCCGGCAATATCATCGCCGTATTGGGTCCGGCCCTTGCGCCTGGCCCGGGCAATTTGTTTGAGCGTCTTGACAATTTCCCGGTGGTTTTCGATATTTTTCTTAAATTGCGTGTAGCTGGCTTCATCGACTGGGCGCTGCTGATGGTCGAATTGAATCGTTTTCTTAATTTTTTGAGTGGCCACATCAATTGCAAAGGTGGCCGGCAGTCCCCAGAAATAGATCTTTTTCTGGTTGCCCTTGGTAGCGGTATAACTATCTTTCCTCAAGCGGTGCCCCTTGGCGTCGAATGCCATCGATTGGATGATCTCGGCTTTGCCGGCATCAAGTGTGATTTCATTTTTATTGAAACTGACCTGAACCGGTTTACCGGAAGGTAGTTTTTGAACGATGGTTTTGCCGCCGGAATTTTTAACAAAGCTCAATCGGTGAATTTCCGATGCCAGATCCATCTCGATCTTGCCGAAGGCCGCATGGGCTTTTTTGAGATCTCCGTTTGAAAGGCCGTAGCTGATATCGGAGGGGCCGTAAAATGAATTGCCGGACAGATATACCGGTTCACGCTCTCCGAAAAAATGAACCTCCCAGCCAATATTACCGCTGAAGGGTCCCTTTGGCAGCGCCACCTGGAGACGGTCGGTCGATGACATACCGTCGGTTTCCCGCCAGGTCACTTCCAGTCCGGCGAGGTCATCATCGGTAAAATTCGCATAGGTCACCATTGGATGGCGATCATAGCGCAGCCGTTTGGGATTCTCGGGTTTATGAGACAGGACCAGTTCTTTGCCGCGGTTGAGATCGACTTCGACCTCAAATGGGTAGTCGAACATTTCCTGCACCACCGCGACGATGAGCGTGTGGATCTGACCCTGGAAGCGAGCGGCCGTCGATGAAGAAGAACTCATGGATTCATTGGAAGCCAATGCCCGGCCGGTTTTGTCCAGAGCGAAAAGTTTAGCGGAGACACCGCCGCGAAAGGTAACCTTGGCCACATCCTTTTCCAGGCGGCTTAACTTCACCCGCACACCGGTGGATTCCCTTATGGTACCGGGTTTATCTCCGGATTCAAATTCCAGCTTTTTCAAACTGAGCGGCAGGGCGAGATTAAAGCGAATTTTTGCAGTTTCCAGCGCGTCTGCCGGAGTGCCCGGTTTAACATTCACATAGATATTGCCGGGTGATTCGCTTCCCGGGCTGATGATCTGTTGAAACTGGTTTTCCTCGATCCGCATGATACTGGCACCATCCGCGGACACGACATCCAGCATCTCATAGGTCATTCGGGCCAGGGATGAATTGGGAATTTCAATCGTGTCGATGGCCAACATCATCCGGGGCTGATCACCGAAATCCCAGTAATTTCCGGGAAACAGGCTTTTCTGAACCATTGCAGGGATCGTTTTTTTCAAATTGTCGATATTTACGGCGCTTGATAAACGCGGCGGATGTGTATACCGGGC